>JAYWMS010000244.1:0-5093 GCA_035873215.1 Nitrospirota bacterium
TAAAGCTTTTTTCAAATTCACTACAACTGTCAACACCCAAAAGCGCATGCGCAAGGAGGAAAGGGGGCTGTTCAAAAAGCATGCCCTCGCGGAGGCGGGGGGCCCGTTATTTCACCCGCCCAAACCCAAGGGTGCCAAGACCCCCCTTTTCCACGGGCAAGGCCTCTGCTGCTTTGGCGCGCGGAGCGTACAGGTAAGCACGCGAGCGGGAACTTCGCGAAGAGCGACAAGCTTGTGAGCCCAAAGGCGACAAAGGAGCAAGAACGCCGCTGGCAGACTTTTTCAACCCTCCCCGTCATTCATACCTCAAGCCTTCCGCAATGGGACCTTTCAATACCCAGCGGGCCGGCAAATACCCCGCGACCAAAGACGCCACACCTCCAACCATGATGGCCTCCAGGACCGTTCGGCCCGAAAGCACGAATTGAATCGTCCAGCCAAAGGACTGTTTATTGATCACAAACACGAGCAACGCCCCAAGTAATAGTCCGCCTCCTATACCAAGGATCACACCTAGCACACCCACAAAAAAAGACTCCCACAGCACCATGTGCCGAATTTGATGGATGCCAGCTCCAAGGGCTCGGAACGTCGCGAACTCTCGACGCCGTTCAATGACGGTCGTCATTAGGGTATTGATAATTCCGAGCACCCCGACAACGACTGCAATCAACTCCAGACCATAGGTCATCCGAAAGGTCCGGTCAAAAATCTCCAGAATTTCCTGTCTTAACTCGTGATTGCTGATGATTGAGACGGGCATCATCGGATCCAAGACATCGTGAAGCCGAGTCCGAATCGTGTCTTGCGGAATGGACGGCTCACCGTAGACCGCTAAAACGGTCGCAGAAGAATCACCCCACATGCGTTGATAGAGCGCCCGGTCTATCACCACTTTTCCTCCATCCGTCGCATAGTCGTAAAAAATCCCAACGACCTCCAACGAGAGTTCTTTCCCACCGGATGAAATAACCAGCGTCTCTCCATTCCCTATCTGTAATCGTTCCGCTAAGACCTCTGAAACAATGGCCCCTTCACGGGTCAGCGCCTTTTCCAGTACTTCAGGGGAATCCCCATGAACAAATAGGTACTGACTTCTTGACGCATGAATCGACAAATCCCTCGAGACTAAAACCACGTCATGCTCGCCCATCGACACACGCAGCTGTCGATACGGATCAACTGCCACGACTCCCCGAACTGCGGCAGCAGCCTGAATCATGTCATACGAAAAACGGGGTGCTCGTTCCCCATCAATGGCATCAGACAGTCCAGACTGAGGCGAAACAATGACATCAGCCATCAGGGTCTGATCAATCCACATCTCAACAGTATCGCGAAAACTTTTCACCATCACGCCCACACTGATAACAATCGCAATGCCAACCAAGAGGGCGGATAACGTCACACTATACCGTCCAGGACTTCGTAAAATCTGATCAACAGATAACTGAGGCACGAGCCCCTTGGTCATCTGAAAGGGTAAGCTTGCCACTCCTTTCAACACCTGCAAACTGAGTGGGGCTAACAAAGTGCTCCCCAGGAGGATACAAAACGCAGCCCCGTACCCAAAAACAGGAATGCCATCAACAGCGTCGGGAACCGTCAAAATTGCCGCCGCACAGAACACGGTAAGGCTACACGCAGCCATCAGATAGGGACGAGCGATCACGGTCTGTTCATACTGGCCTGCGGCCAATGCTCGTGCCGGAAGCGTGCGACTTGCTTCTAGGCAAGGGGCAATCGCCCCAAGCAACGCCAGCAACATTCCTAAACCCGCCCCCGAAAAAAATGTCCACGGCGTCACGGAAATGGAATGCACATCGACTGACGCATACAGTTCTGAAACCGTCTGACCTTCTAGTGAAATCAAGAAGGTCGCTAAAACCAGACCTAAGCCCGCCCCCAGCACCCCCCCGAGAATCCCAATCACCGCGGCTTCGCCAAGAAACAACGCGGCGATTTGGTGACGAAAGGTGCCAATGGCACGCAAAATACCAATTTCTCGACGATATTGGACGACGGAAAAGCCAACGGCATTGTAGATCAAAAAGACGCCAACGAAGAGACCGACGGTACTCAACGTCATGAGGTTCAGTTGAAACGATCTGAGCATCTGTTCAACCTGTCCGGTTCGCCGAGCAGAGCGTTCGACGAGTACCAACACCCCCAGTGTGTTTTTTAAATCTTGAATGACCTGATCGACGTCTGCCCCAGGCTCGGTGGCAATATCCACACGGCTCACCCTGCCAATCAATCCGAACAGAGATTGAGCCGCAGCAATATCCATGATGCCCAGAGAAGAAAATGACCCACCGTTTAGATTGTCATTCAGAATTCCACCAATAGTCACTCTAATGAGCTGGGAGCCCACACGAATGTCCAATGACTGCCCTTCGGTGACATTCAACCGTGAAGCAATCTCTTGACCGAGAAACAGGGTATTTGGCTCAAGCAAGAGATCCAAGAATTCACGAGGTCCTTGAGTGACAGTGTTTTCCACCATACTCCGATCCACAAGGTCCAGAACATCAAGAGCCCAAATAGGCAACGCTTTGTCTTGTTCGGAAGGAACACTGACCAAGGCGGATACCTCAAGGAGGGGAGTCACCGAATGAACGAGTTGATGCGCATGGACCAGAGGAATGATGTTTTCATCAAGAAATCGATCAGTTCCTGTTATCTGAATCGTCGCCTCCCCGACCATGCGTGTCACGGAATTTTCGAAGGAACGAAAAATCTCCTGATTTGCCAGGTGCATCGCCAAGACAGCCGAGACTCCAACGGCAACTCCGAAAACCGTCACCCCGACCCGAATGGGACGATGTAATAGGTGATGAAAGGCCAAGGCCAATAAAGGATTACGCATTTTTCATCAGGTAGTATTGAGTCCAGAAATCCACTTATGGTAGTTTACGGGGCATCAAGTACAGACATCAGGAAGAGGACGGAGAAGGGTTACGTTATGGCAAGAGAAAAAGCAAAAACACCTGAAATAAAACCGCTTGAGCGTACAAAAACCGAAGGGCCCCTCACTCTCACCACACGCCAAAAAGAAATACTTCGGCTTGTCGCGCAAGGACATACTAACCGGGAAATTGGGGAGCAATTGAACATCAGTGTACGAACCGTGGAGGTTCACCGTTTTAATCTCATGCGACGTCTCAGGGTTAGAAACGTGGCCCAGCTACTCCGCCAAAGTATGCAACTTCGACTTCTCTCCAAATAGGCTCAGTGCAATCATCAAGCCAGCGTTGCCGACTCAATTCTATATTTTAAAGTTCCTTTAATTTACCTCGACATTCCTCCAGCGAATGATAGCCTTTTTGTTCAAGGACGTCTGACAATTCACCCGCCAGGCGGTCAAACGCGCTCAGTCCTTCTTCCATCAGTACCGTCCCAATCTGGACAGCAGATGCCCCACACAAGATATGCTCGAATACATCCAGCCCGGTCTCGATTCCTCCAGTTCCGATAATCGGAAGACGCCCCTGAAAAAGTTTCCAAAACGCTCGCACGTTGGCCAAGGCAACAGGTTTAATGATCTTTCCACCCAACCCGCCAAATCCGCCTTTGGGCTTGATCACCACGCATTCCTGCTCAGGATCTACAATCAATCCATTCCCCACCGAATTAATCAGCGAAAGAAAAGAAACCCCCCCAACTTGCTCCAACATCGAGGCCACCGATGCATGATGGACAGGATCAAAGTACGGCGGGAGTTTCACTCCCATGGGTACGGAAATAATATCTCGGAGTCGTAGTAACAATTGTTTGGAAGCCTCGATGTCATACCCGATTTGCGGTTTTCCAGGAAGATTGGGACAAGAGAGATTCACTTCGATTAAATCAGGCTTCACCGCATTAATGGCTTCCGCCGCCTCGAAAAAATCTTTTTCGGTCAATCCGGCAATGCTGGCAATCACGGGTTTTCCAAACGACCGGAGAGTTGGGATGATATGGGCATAGGCCGGATACCCGAGATTGGGTAAGCCCATCGAGTTAATGGACCCTCCTGAAAAACTCACGTAACGGGGCTCTGGATTTCCCGTTCGGGAAAGAGGCGTCATGGATTTCGTCACGATAGCCCCAGCATGAGAACGACCGAGAGCCTCCAATTCCTCCTGTGTGACACAACGAGCTCCGGCAGCATTCATGATGCAACTGGGAAAGGGGACGCCTGCAATGGTAGCCGAAAGATTCATGAAAACGAGGCTCCTTCTGGTGATGATAAATTCATACTCTGCACCGATCTGTGATGAATCTGCCCATCCTCCAAATAGGATACATCGTCGGCCACTTGAACAGCTGTCTGAGAATGTGTCGCAAGTATGACGGTCTGACCTTTATCTTTCGCAATCCCGTGCAAGAGTTTCATGATGCCGAAAGCCTGATGTGCGTCCAAATTCCCTGTAGGTTCATCCGCTAAAATCACTCGCGGATCATGAACAATGGCACGAGCAATCGCAACCCGTTGCTGTTCGCCACCAGAAAGTTCGCTGGGTCGATGATCTTCTCGATGGCTCATTCCTACCCGTTCCAGACTATCGGCCACCCGAGATGAAATGACCTTAGAGGACTTACCGCTCAATCGAAGCGGCAAGGCCACATTTTGAGCAGCCGTCAGACTTGGTACTAAATGAAACGCCTGAAACACCATGCCCATCCATTCACGCCGCCACCGTGTCCACTCGCCGTCTGAAAACCCTTGAGTTGATCGTCCTTCCAGGCGAATCGTTCCGGAACTGACAGAGTCCAGCCCGGCAATCAAGTTGAGAAACGTACTCTTCCCAGTACCGCTAGGCCCCATCAGAGCCCAAAACGCGCCAGACGGAATCTCAACGGACACGTCACGGAGAACAGGAACCACCACCGATCCACGACGATAGTCTTTCCAAACTCGATCAAAAATCACCATACGATCACAGGAAGAACTGCAAGATGAATGGACCCCGGACTACAGAAAACCTGTTGGGGCTTTAGAATAATTCAAGATTTACAGAAGGCCAATCCTAATTATTCCTTTCATATGAATCATCATTAACAAGGGGGCTGTTCAAAAAGGCCCGTCCAGCAAGGTCGCAGGGGCTTTG
>JAYWMS010000254.1:0-5376 GCA_035873215.1 Nitrospirota bacterium
CCATGCCTTCAATCCGTCAACGAGGTATCGTGATTCGAGAATCCATCGATCCGCGGGCATCAACGATTGAAGCTGATGAGATGATGGTGAGACAAGGATTGCTCAATATTCTGTTGAATGCCATTCAAGCATCACCAGAAGGTGGAATGATCGAGATGGCATCACAGTATGAGTCGGCGTGGCATTCGAAGGGTTCGAACCCCCATGCCTCAGCGTCCATGGGAGGCAACCCCATACGGTCCTTGATTGTCCGTGATTTTGGAAGTGGTATTGCTCCAGAGGATCAGCCACGACTGTACGATCCATTTTTTTCCAATCGGAAGGGTGGGATCGGGCTTGGGCTCCCTCTTGCTCGGCAAGTCATGGAAGTCCATGGCGGATGGATCAACTGTGAGAGTCAGCTCGGCGAAGGAACAACATTGCAGCTGTGTTTTCCCCAAGGGAGGAAGATTGAATGAGGGATGTGGACCAAGATCAAGAACCCGGGGTGCTCGTCGTGGAGGATGACTCGGAAATGCGAGCAGCGGTGTCCCAATCGTTGGGCAATCAAGGATACTCCGTTCTGTTAGCACATGATGGATATGAGGCACTTGAAGTGCTTCAACAGCAGCGAGCCTGGTTGGTGATTGCTGATGTCAATATGCCAGGAAAAAGTGGCTTGGAAATGTTGCGGGAAATTCGAGCTTCAGGAAACTCGGTGCCCGTCGTGATCATGACCGCGTATGGTTCGATTGATACGGCGGTGGAAGCGCTCAAGCTGGGAGCAACCGATTTCCTGCAAAAGCCATTTCAGTCTGGGCAATTACAAGAGATCGTGTCCCGAATACGAAAGATCCCTCAAGAGCCATCTCCCATGGAGCAGCCCGTTGTCGAAAAAGAATTGGTGCCGGAGGGGTATCTCACCTGCAGTGAGCGGGTATTTCGCATACTAAAGATGTTGGAGGCAGTCGCTCCGAGTAATGCCACGGTTCTCATTCAGGGTGAAAGTGGGACAGGAAAAGAAGTCCTCGCCCGCTACGTTCATAGTATCAGCCCTCGAGGCAATCGACCCTTTGTGGCTGTCAATTGTGCAGCGCTCCCTGATGGTCTCTTGGAAAGTGAATTGTTTGGCTATGAGAAGGGAGCCTTTACTGGGGCACTGACAAGACGAAGCGGAAAATTTGAATTGGCTCATCAAGGCACCCTGCTACTCGATGAAATTAGTGAAATGAGTATGGGCTTGCAAGCCAAACTCCTGCGAGTATTACAGGAACGGGAAGTGGATCGTTTGGGAGCAAGGCAACCGATTTCCATCGATATTCGTGTTCTCGTGACGACCAATCGAAATTTGCAAACTGAAGTCCAAGCTGGACGATTTCGGGAAGACTTGTTTTACCGTCTCAGTGTCATGCCCGTCACGCTCCCTCCATTGAGAGAACGTCCGGAAGACATTCCCCTGCTCGCTGAATTCTTCATTGAACGAACATTTCGACGTTACGATCGTCCTGGTGGGGGAATTACCCCGGAAGCGCTTGCCAGTCTCAAATCCCGGGCATGGCGTGGGAATATTCGGGAATTGGAAAATGCTGTTGAGCGTGCCGTTCTATTGGCTCAGCAGGGTCCGCTACGGATCGAACATTTTTCGTGTGATATGGAACACACTTCCACGCCAGTTCGTCCAGAGTCGACCGGATCGATTTGGGAGATGGAGAGAGATCTCATATTGCGGACATTAGAGCGTCATGGGGGGAATCGGACACATGCGGCACGAGAATTGGGGATTAGTATCCGAACGATGAGAAATAAACTTCGTGAATATCGACAGTTAGGAATTGATGTCTAACAGGAGATTGAAGCTTTGCGGTGACCGATGTGTTCTCGTGAAAAGTATGGCGCGGCAACAAAAGGTCTTTTGGATAGGCAACTACTTCCATAAACCAAACCATACTAGGCAAATATGATCAGAGATAAGATGAGACGTTGTGCATGAATCACCAATTGTCAGGCTACCAGATGTGGCATTAAGGTTGCTAGAGGGTTAATCAGGAGGAGTCTGTCGTGGTCATTACACCATGGGATGGCGGTACAAAACTGTATGAAAATACACTCGATGTGCGAGCTGCGATTCATGAAGTCGTCGCTTCCAATGTCGCGAATGAAGAAACCCCAGGCTATCGCGCTATGCATTTGCCGTTTCGAACAGCTTTAGATGCGGCGATAAAGGGTGATGGTCCGATGATGCCAAGGACAACGCATCCGCGGCATGTCCCTTTGGTCTTTGAGGAAAACCGGGCATTTCTTCAGGTTGTGGCGCCAGTGTCGGGAAGCGGACCGGATGGCAATACCGTCAATCTAGAACGGCAGATGACGCTAATGGCGGAGAATAGTCTGCTGTACATGACAGTGTCCCAGTTCCTCTCTGGTCGATTTAACGGATGGAGAAACGCCATCAATGAAGGCCGGTAACATTTTATTCATGGAGAACCCAGGATTTACAATCTTTCTTGAAGTTGGAGGAATGTCATGAATGTCGATCGACTCTTTGACATCGTAGGCTCGGCGCTGGATGCACAGCGACAGCGTCTCAACATCATTTCGGGCAACTTGGCAAATGCTGGATCCACACGGTCACCCGGTGGCGGACCGTATGTACGCCGGGATGTGGTCTTTCAATCGGTAAACCATGGCTCTCCCTTTGGACAAGTGTTCTCGGCGGAGTTTGGTGGAGCGACGGAGCCCAATGGTGTGAGGGTGTCTAAAGTGATAGCCGACCCACGACCGCCTCGACAGGTGTATGATCCTAAGCATCCGGATGCTGATACCAAGGGTTTTGTGGCCATGCCAAACGTGAATGTGCTGGAGGAGATGACCAATCTTCTCGCGACCTCACGGTCCTATGAAGCCAATTTGGCGGTGTTGGATACGGGGAAGAATATGGCTTTGCGAGTGCTGGATTTGGCCCGTTAGGGCACGAGCGTTCGATAATGTTTGGAGGATAGACCTATGGATGACATCACGATTCGCAGTACGGATGTGCTGGCGAAGATTCAACCACCGTTAACGAGCTCATCGACAGAGCGAGCACCAGCCGGAGATTTTGGTGATTTATTAAAAAGTGCGATCGAACAGGTTAATGCCATTCAACATGAATCTGGACGCCTGGAAGATTCTGTGGCTCGTGGTGAAAGTATGAACATTCATCAAGCGATTATCACCGGCGAAAAGGCCGGCTTATCGTTTAATCTCATGATGAAAGTTCGAAATAAATTGCTTGAGGCGTATCAAGAAGTCCTTCGAATGCAGGTCTAAAAATTCACGTTCCTCATCTTGGACCGACGCGGACAGGCTCAAAAGAACTCACCGATGAGTGGTTGCAGCACAAGGCCGTTGACAGTGATTGTGGGGTAGCTGGAGGAGTGCGTGGCTACCTCTTTGTGCAAGGTCCAATATATTCATGGATGAAGAACAAAATTCATTTTCTTCCATAGTCCAAAACGTTAAACAGAATTTCGAACGCCTGACCATGCCCCAACGCATGGGGCTGATTGTTTTGCTGGCGTTCGGGATCGCGGCAGTTCCGGTTTTGTTTCTTGTTGGGCAGGAACCGGACTTGGCTGTGTTGTTCACAAACATGGAGGATGAGGATGTACATGCCATCATAACTCGGTTAGAGACCCAGAAGATTCCTTACTCTCTAGCCCCTGGAGCCAACACCCTCATGGTGCCGACGAATCGAGTTCACGAGTTGCGTATGCAGTTTGCAGCTGATGGATTGCCGGAGGCAGGCGGTGTTGGGTTTGAAATTTTTGATCGGACAAATCTTGGAGTCGGCGAATTCGCGCAAAAAGTAAATTTTCGGAGAGCGTTGCAGGGGGAACTGTCGAGAACGATCAGTCAAATGCCGGCAGTGCAACGAGCCCGTGTGCATCTGGTTATACCAGAGCGCCGACTGTTTACATCGGATCGTGAACCAGCACGTGCAGCTGTCGTGATCACTCCGAAACGAGGTGGAAAACTCACGCCAGAACAGGTCCAAGGCATCGTTCACCTCGTGGCAAGTAGCGTGGAGAATTTAGATCCTAAGCAAGTCACCGTGGTAAACAGTCGAGGACAGGTATTGACCCGCCCGGAACAGGAAGGACAAGTGGAACTTTCGGGGTCTCAATTGGCGATGCAGCATAGTCTGGAAGCGGATTTAGAGCATCGAGTGCAAACGATGCTGGATCAAGTGCTTGGTCCTGAAAAGTCGGTAGTTCGGGTGTCCGCCGCCTTGAATTTCCGGCAAGTGGAAATTACTGAGGAGGTCTTTGATCCGGAAACGCAAGTGGTCCGGAGTGAACAGCGCAGTCAAGAAAAGGTGTTGGGGGATGATGGAATTTCTGGTGTACCCGGGGCACGATCGAATGTCCCTAATGAAGATAATCTTACTGGAGCACCAGGAAGGAAGGAAGCCAAGCGCAAATCTGAAACAGTCAATTATGAAGTCAATCGCAAAGTCAGTAAGGTCATCGAACCGACTGGGACGATCGAGCGATTGTCGGTGGCAGTCTTGGTAGATGGGACCTACAACACAGTGGTCGACGAAGAAACGGGAGAGAGCACATCTCAATATACTCCTCGAATCGAAGAAGAAATGACAAAGTTGGTGAATAGTATCAAGAAAGCCGTCGGTTTCTCAGCGGAGCGAGGCGATCAAATTGAGGTCGTCAATCATCAGTTTGAAAATTCATCCAGTGAGCTTGAGGAACAAACGTCATTTGGAATGGTGCAGGAATTCATTATGGCGTGGGGGGGACACCTCAAACCCTTTGCCCTCCTCCTCTTTGGTTTAGCGATTCTTTTTATCGTGGTGAAGCCTTTGGTGAAAAACATTGTTGAGCCTCCTATCTCACCGACAGCTATCACCTCAAAAGGTCTGCCTGCCACGGTTGGTGAACTGGAAGAACAGGAAGAGGTAAAGGTGATTACACCCGAACAGAAGGCTGTTCAATTAGCCATTCAAAACCCGACAGCTGCGGCCTTTGTGATTCGGGAATGGGTTAAAGAAGAATCCGCAGCCGAAAGTGGGGCGAATTAGTGGCGGGCAATCTGTCAGGGCCTGAGAAAGCGGCCATTTTACTTCTGGCGATGGGGGAAAACCCTGCCATTGAAGTGATGAAAACGCTAGACCCGAAGGATATTCGAATCATCGGTCAAGAAATCGGTGGAATTGCCAGTGTGGCCGCCGAAGATCACTCCCTGGTGATGTCCGAGTTTACGAAGTTGGCTGCGACGTCTGGGCTATCCGTCGAAGGCAAAACATTCTTGACGAAAGTCCTCAACAAGGCATTGGGACGTGATAAAGCCAGACGAATTCTGGCCTCGCTGAGTTCGTCAGGTAGTGCCGGATTTGAAGCG
>JAYWMS010000300.1:0-2510 GCA_035873215.1 Nitrospirota bacterium
CCATGCCGCTTCGACCAGCAGTGTAATTCAGGTTTACGGTCGTTCGTCCCGCTAACGTGGCGGCTAAGTTCACCAGTACCCCACCCACGCTCGGCGGCAACAAAATGCCGACCGTCTGTTGATTCGCCCAATGCATTCGTAAAGCACGGGCCAAAGCAATCGCACCAATCAACGACTCTAAACACGTCACTTTGGGTCGCGTCATATCAGCAAAGGCAAATCGAAAGGGATGCCGACGCGCGGCACGCACAAAAGAATGATGCAAGGGATGTCGCTGAGACTTGCGATACATCCAGGCTTCTTCCCCCAACTGCTGTACCACTTGTCGGACTCCAGTCGCAGTGACGGTAGATGGCAATGCCTGCCCATACGAGATCGTCACCGGATAGGGAATTCGTTCGGGCCACTTCGTGAGGAATTTTCCACTAATAAAACTGAAGATGCTGCCCCACACCCGATCGAGGTGTACGGGAATTACCGGCGTTTCCCGTCCTTTCAGAATGCGCTCAAACCCTTGACGAAAAGAAAGCAGCCCACCCGTACGTGTGATTTGCCCTTCTGGGAAGAGACACACCAGCTCCCCTTCATCCAATCGACGACCAGCCTCTCGCAGCGAGTGCAGAATTTCTCGTGGTGACCCCTTGGAAGAGATGGGGATGGCTCCCATGATGCGGGCTATCCAGTGAAACAGGAAATGTTCGTAGTAGTGTTGATCCACGATAAACCGAATCGGACGATCGACGCTGGCTAACAACAACAACCCATCCACAAATGACACATGATTCGGCAACAGCAATGCCCCACCTTTTGCCGGCACGTGATCCCGCCCTACGATGTGCAGCCGGTAAATCGTGTGCGTAAAGAGAAAGATGATCATGCGGATAAAGGCTTCAGGCATGACTCGCAATGCCCATCCGGTGAGGACCGCAGTGACAAAGCCGGACGCGACTAAAATGCCACTCGAATCCAAACCGAGGAGGGACAAAGCCCCGGCACCTAACGATCCAGCCAGCACCCCAGCAAACACAAACGTATTGCTGAAGGCGATGACCGCCCCTCGCCGATCTTCAGGCGCACGCCATTGAATCAGAGAATTAATGGGGACGACGATAAATCCACTCGACACACCCAACCAAGTCATGCCGATGAGCGTGCCATACAACCCAGGTTTGATCATTCCCAGTAGAAGCAATCCGACCGTTAATCCAATAGCCCCTAAAGGAATATGACCGACTTCTACTTTTGAATGTGACAGCTTTCCAGCCATCACCGACCCGATACCCACTCCAATGCCAAAGGCCGCTAACGGAAACCCCGAGAGGGCTTCCGACAAATTTAATACGGCCTTGGCATACACCAGGATGTCTTGACCTACGAGACTGGCAATCATCCAATACGCGACACTTCCGGAAATACCCAATCGCAAGACGCGATCTGCTCGGACCGCTTCCCAAGCACCTTGTAACGTCGCTCGCAATCCACCTTCATCTCGAGCACGTGGCACTTTAGGAACTTGAAATGACGCGATAAATCCAAGCACGGAAAACGCCAGAAGCCCACATCCGGCAATCCACGGGGAACCTCCTGACACTTGCAACAAAATGCCTCCGATTGCAGTTCCGCCGATGATGGCTAGAAAGGTCCATAACTCTAATTGCCCATTTCCCACTGCCAACCGTTCATGTGGAAGGACTTCAGGCAGAATCCCATACTTCGCTGGACTAAAGAGCGCGCTTTGGATCGCCATCCCAGCCAAGACTATGAGAGGAAGCATTCCACCAGCCGGATTGATAAAGAGAGCCAACGTACCTAACGCCATGAGCACCACTTCCACGGCTTTCATCACGACAATGACAGTACGTTTACTAAACCGGTCTGAAAAGACCCCCGCAAAGATCGAAACAACGACGAGCGGCAATGTGAACACGACAAAAGTGAGAGTTGTTTGCACCTGGGAGGCGGCCTCAAATGCCGGACCGGCTCCCATCTGCGAGCCTAATTGCCGAATGGCCAATAAGGCCACCATCAACTTCCAGGCATTGTCATTGAACGCCCCAAAAAACTGGGCAATGAGGAGACCACGGAGAGGATTTTTGGTAGAGGTCACCATTGAAGATGAACGAGAGCTTTCCTATGGCCGTGAACTGTGGGGGACCACCAGAATGAAAGGAACATCCGATTCGATTCTTTGTTATGAATGCGAACCTTCCCTTATTTCAATGACTGAAGGGTCGCTCGGAGTTCCTTGACCTCCGTGGTGAATAAATCAAGATGTTCATCGCGTTGAGGTTGAGTGTCCTTGAACTTCCACACCCGCTTAAAGATGGCCCACAATTCCTTGTTATGGGTGACCGCAAGGGCATAGGTAGAAGTCTCACGCTTGGCCTTATCAACACAACACAGGGAATCGTCGAAAGCATGAAATTGATTATGCAGGTCATCCAACGGTTGATCGTACCCTTGACCACCCTTTGACGCCTGAGCGCTCGTCTCCATCATGGCAGTAAGAT
>JAYWMS010000317.1:0-2417 GCA_035873215.1 Nitrospirota bacterium
GGCGGGTCTTGTTGTAACAACTTCCAGGCGTCCTCCCCGCATTCAGCGGTGACGGTCTGATACCCGGCTTCCTCAAGGTGCTCACCCAAGATTTCCAAATTCACGGGATCGTCATCAACGAGAAGCAAGGCTGGCTGGTAGTGGTCCATGGTTCTGCTCCATTACCTGGATTGTGCGGCTTGTGGCTGGCGGAGAGGAAGAAGACAGGTGAAGGCAGCTCCCCCATCCGGACGGTTCTTGGCCCAGATTCGCCCTTCATGCGCCTCAATGATTTCTTTACCAATGGCGAGCCCTAACCCCACTCCCCCTGCGCCTGTTGAGGAATGAGTAATCACTATACAGGCGAAACTCTCCACCGAATTGTGCGTTTTCTAGCCGATTGTCCAGCAAGATGCTTCATGTAGCTGGGAGGGGGATGGCCCCTTCTTGGGTATCATAGTCATGAGTAATGTTCATTCCCTGAGATTTTTCGCGCCTGACAACCTCTGAGGTATACAGCGACCGAAATTCCGTTAAAGCCTGGACATAGCGTTTTGCTTAGGGAAGGGTAACCCCTATTCCTTACATCACATCGCGACAAATTAGAACTATGCACGTAAACTTGAAATAGTGGGAGGATATTTGGCAGGGCGATGTTTCCCCAGTCTCCACAACTTTCAGGTCCACGAAGACTCTGCCCGTTTGGATTACATATTCCGCTTGCGCTCTAAATCCGGTGGCGGAGGTTGTGTGTATTCACCAAATTTATTCGGTAACAACGACGTCGAACTTAATCAAACTCGTACAGAAATTCAGACAAAGATTTTTAAAGGTGATGAGAGAAAGGGGAGTGACGGGTCAGGTGAAGAAATGAGTAAAACAGTGGATTAATCTGCCCCAGCGGGCAGAGCCGTCAATTCGGCTTCCAAGGCATTTTTCACCCGGTTGAATTCTCCTTGTAACTGTTCATAGCGTTCATTCAGCCCTTGGGTTTCACCGGCACGTCCTTTCTCCTCGAATTCAAAACAGATATTGCCCAACGGTCCAGCTCCCATGTTCTTGCAGCCCCCCTTGAACGCATGTGCCGATTTCATTAACGCGTCGGCATTACCGCTTTGCAGTGCCTCACCAATGCCCGCCAGGTGTCCCGGTGCATCCGTGAGGAATTGTTGAATGACCGCGGGAAAGAACGTCGGATCATCTTCTCCCCCCAATTCTCGTAAGTCATTCAACACGGCTTGATCCAAAGCCGGTTCTTGATCAGGGGGGACCGGTGTATCAGAAGCTTCATCTTTTGAGGAATGTTTCATCAATTCATACCCCTCTGTATCTAGTGGTGATTGGGGAGAATTTTCTTGTTCACCCATTCCAATCCACCGTTGAAGGACGGCTTCCAGTTCTTCTAATTTGACGGGTTTGGCCAGGAAATCGTCCATGCCAGCCTCAAGACATTTTTCTCGATCACCTTTCATCGCGTTGGCCGTCATCGCGATAATGGGAACGTGATCCGTGACCAGTAACCCGTCACCCGTGAGGCGTGACTCGTGAGGCCTCTTGCGTTGTCCTTCTCTCACAGTTTGTGACCCTGTTTCCGGTTCACGATTTTCCACTTCCCGCGCGCGCATGGCCCGAGTCGCTTCATACCCATCCATCTCGGGCATTTGACAATCCATGAGTACGACATCAAACGGAATGCGGGACAAGGCCTCGACTGCCTCCTGTCCATTCGCGACCACATTCACGCGATAACCCAGCTTCTCTAGCATCCGGACCGCAACCTTTTGGTTCACGATGTTATCCTCAGCCAACAAGATACGAATCCGTTCACGCGCCTGTAGCTCTTTGAGCGTGTGGCGGGTGATGATCGGCAAGGAAGGACGACCAGAATCAGGAGTTAATTCCTGCGCTCGTCCCATTACCATCGATAAGCAGCGATACAGTTGGGCCTGCCGAAGGGGCTTCGTGAGATAGGCTGAGAATCCCAGATCTTTGGCTTTTTGTGAGTCACCACGCCGACCTGCCGAGGTCAACAATACCATTTGGGTTTGAGCCAGTTCGTAAGTCGACCGAATGGATCTCGCCAGGTCAAACCCGTCCTGATTGGGCATCATTTGATCCAAGAGCACCAAATCAATCGGCCTGCCCTCCTCGGCCGCTTTGAGCAGGATCAACATGGCATCCTCTACAGAATCCGCACTCGAACATTCCATCTTCCATTCGCTGGTATAGTGGTGGAGCAGCAACCGATTCGTATCATTGTCATCCACGACACACACCCGAATGCCCTCCAACGAGGCATGAGGAGCCTCGGGTGATACCTGTCCCTGTTGCCTAGACAAACGAATAGTAAACCAAAAGCGGCTGCCATTCCCCGGGTCGCTATCGACGCCGATCGATCCACCCATCATCTCCACGAGTTGTTTACAGATCGATAAGCC
>JAYWMS010000395.1:0-10277 GCA_035873215.1 Nitrospirota bacterium
AAAGATGAATCGCTCTCACGCAAAGCCCTCTGGACGGTCGCCAGCACACCTGGCGTAACCTGCGTGCTGAATGGCATGCGATCTCCAGAGTATGTAACCGACGCCCTGGGAATCCTATCCTGGGAACCTTTGGCGGAAACACAACCAATTTTTCAGGCTATTGCAAATGCAACCCAATCGAGTAAATAAATCTTTGCATACCTGGAACCTTCCTCCTCTACACGATCGTGCATTCTTTCTGTCAAGAAACTTTTCGCCCGGGGCCTGTTGAATATTTCTCACACATGGCCCATAAATGCCCTTGGCGAAATCGATATCAGCAGCCGAGGAGAATGGTCAAAAAAGCATGCCCTCGCGAAGGCGGTGGGTCCCCTTTGTCCCCCGCCCAAACCCGAGGGCGCTAAGACGCCCTTTTCCACGGGCAAGGCCGCAGCCATTTGGACGCGCGGAGCGTACTCCCAGTACGTGAGCGCGAACGCCGCGAAGAGCGGCAAGTCTGTGAGCCCGAAGGTCAGGCACAATGGTGAGAACGCCGCTGGCGGCTTTTTTCAACATTCCCTCCCCCCATCATAAGTAGCCTCGCCCCCGGTCCCATAATCGTTTTAGATTTGACACTTCTTGTAAAAGGATTGTTCCTCCTCGGAATACTTTGCGAAGCTCGCGCTCTTGACTCGTATGTATCGAAAAGGAAGCCCCTCGAACATCTGCATCAATCCAAACGGCGCCATCACGGTCCGTTCGAAAAACCTGAAACCCCTGATCTACATACGCACGCAGGACGGCTTCAGCAGGATGCCCATATCGATTCCCTCTACCGGCAGAGACCACGGCTACTTCTCCTTGTAGCTGTTTAATCCAGGAACGATGAAAGGAACTCTTGGCCCCATGATGAGGAATCTTGACGACACGCGCAGTTTTGGTCGTATCCTCCTGTACAAATCTCCCAAGCGTGGGAATCTCTACGTCAGCGGGAAATAAGAATGACTGTTGACCACACGTCAGCTTGAGGACAACAGACCGATTATTGAAGCTGCCGGCTTTTGAGCTGGTTTCCGTGGCCTGCATTCCTGTCAGTTGCCGAGGATTAAAGGAGTATAGGTGACAGGAAGAGGTCTGAAGCAAGTCTTGCCCTTCCCAGGCAACACGATCCGCGAGATTTTTGTTTCGTACGGCCTCTTCAAGATCCAAATAAAACGACTGCTCGCGCTCCATGCCATTATCCCAAAATTGGCCAACGGTAAATTTCTTAACAACCCACGCTAATCCCCCAACATGATCGAGCTGAGGATGCGTGGCAATCACATGATCCACATGCCGGATGCCCTGATCCCAGAGGTAGGGCGCGACCACCATACGTCCGATATCCCAACGTTCATACGCTGCGCCTCCATCGATTAAGATCGTTTGCCGATCCGGCAATTCAATCAATGTGGCATCTCCTTGACCCACGTCCAAGAAGGTGACACGCATGCGATTGGCGTGCCAAAGACTCTGGGGGGACCAGGCCCACCAAAAAGCAAGTCCCATCAACAACACAGCTGCCATGGCTTGCACTCTCTTCCGCCGACACACCATGATGACACCCAGTCCGACATAGAATCCGATCATGGCAAATGGTGCAGGTGAAGCAACATGCCATTCCGCTCCAGGAATGGAAGCCAATTTGCCCACAAGAACGGAAAGCATGTCGAGACCCTTCTGAAGAACCCAGCTGAAAGGCAACTGTGCTTGATCAGCCAGGAGCACCCCAATGGCGGATAGAATCCCAAGTGGAACGAACAGCACGCCAACCATGGGCACAACCAGCATATTGCTGAATATCCCTAGCCATGCGATTTGATTGAAGTAATATGCGACTAAAGGCATCGTGGCAATCGTGACAGCCAAAGAGATCATCACATACGGTTTGATCCATGCGTAAATGGTGAGTACTCCCGAGGGAATGTTCTCTTGCTCTTCTTCTTTGGTAGTCCACCATTGAAAAGCAAGGGCAATGGCCAATACCGAACCATACGACAATTGAAACGAGATATCATACAACGCCATCGGATCACTCAATGTCACGAATAGCGCTGATATACCCAGGGCAATCAATAAATGACGCTCATGTCCCAACCACACACCCAGCAAGTACAGGAGGATCATAAACAGCGATCGAACTGTGGCCACCTGAGCCCCGGAAATGGCTGTATAAAACAACACAAGAGGAACGGTTGCCAGTGCTGCAAACTGTTGCGACGTCATCCAACAAGACAGCCGTTCGATCCAAGGCGTGGGAAGTCGCCGACTGACTCTTTGCACAAACCAGAACGACAAGATCGCCAATAACCCCAAATGTGAGCCCGAGATTGAAAGAATGTGCACTGTGCCCGTGGTCATAAAATGATCTCGCACCTCTGGGCTAATGTAACTCTGCTCACCCACAATCATGCCAAGATATAATCCCAAAGCAGCCCCTTCTAAGGTCGACAAGGCTGCCTGTCGAATCTGATCACGCCACACATCGATTCGATGCCAGGCCCTGACCCACGCTCCCCCGGATTCTCGAGACAACACCTGAACTGCCTCAGGGCCCTTGACCGTCGCCACAGCATCAATCCCCTGTCGCGTGAGATAGGCTCCATAGTCAAAACCACCAGGATTCTTAGTGCCAAACGGCGCCCGCACACGGGTATTCACTTGAATCTCATCTCCACGATAGACCGTGGATCCAGATCCGCGCCACGTCAATCGCAATAGTCCATGCACGCTTCGCATCTGAGGCTCTTCACCCGCGGTTGTGACATCCACGAGCATCACCAGTCGTCCTGGACTGTGTTGGACCGGCTCGGCAATAACTCCCTGCACCAACACAGGTGCAGGGCCAACAAATTCTTGGAGGGCATTGCCTGAATGAATCTGCTCATCAAGGCTCCAAAACACGATCCCGACAAGGACGGTGGCAAACAACACGCATCCTTGACTCACGGACAAAAGGCCATGGCGCTCACAGACAACTAAACCTATTGCGCCAAAAATAACGAGGCTAAGTATGGTAAAAGGAAGAAACGGAAGGAAAGACCCCAGACACACACCAAGGAGAAACGCCGCTATGGTAGGAAGGCACACAATCAGGAAGGGGAACTAGGACATGTTTCAGCCAATCTCGGATTTCACCACACCTACCAATTCATCAGCCATTTGACGGATGGCCGCATCATCCTGCCCTTCGACCATGACACGCACCAGCGGTTCCGTACCTGAATATCGAATCAACACCCTTCCCGTCCCGTTGAGTTGAGTTTCGCAAGAACGAATCGCACGCTGGAGTTCAGGGAGCGTTGCCAAATCAAGCCGTTCCTTCACTTGAACACCGAGCAAAACCTGCGGAATCGAACTCATACATCCGGCAATCTCGGAAAGCGGACGATTGCGGCGCTTCATGAGTTTCAATACTTTAATGCCCGATATTATACCATCCCCGGTCGTATTGAAATCCAAAAAAATGATATGCCCGGATTGCTCGCCTCCGAGATTATATCCTCCTGACAACATCTGCTCCAGCACATAACGATCGCCTACTGCCGTTCGAATAAGAGTGATTCCCGCATTCTTTAACGCCAACTCAAACCCGAAATTACTCATCACAGTGCCAACCACCGTCTGGTGTTTCAAACGATTTCGCTCAAGCAGATCGAAGGCCAATGCGGCAATCACATGATCACCACTGATGACCTGTCCCCGCTCATCTACGAACACGGAACGATCCGCATCTCCATCCAAGGCAATTCCGACATCAGCGCCTTGTTTCAACACGACATCTTGCAATCGTTGAGGGTGCATGGCTCCGAAACCCGCGTTAATGTTCGTTCCGTTCGGCTCATCGCCAATCACAAAAACTTCTGCCCCGAGTTCTTTGATCACTTTTGGAAACACAGAATAGCCTGCCCCATGCGCACAATCCAGGACAACTTTGAGACCTTGAAAATCCAGGTCCCGGGGCATCGATCGTTTCACAAACTCAACATACCGCCCTTCGGCACCATCAATACGATGCGCCTTGCCGATTTCGTCCGCCGTTGGGCGCATGTGCTCAACTTCATTCGTCACGATCATTTCTTCAATCCGATGTTCTACCACATCGGGCAACTTCAACCCTTGATTGGAAAAAAATTTAATGCCGTTGTCCTGATAGGGATTATGCGAGGCGGAAATCATGACCCCGGCATCCGCACGAAGACTTCGAGTCAAAAAGGCCACCGCCGGCGTCGGTAAAGGACCAACGAGCAGCACATCCACACCCATGGAACAAATGCCTGACGTCAGCGCAGCTTCCAACATATAACCTGATAACCTGGTGTCTTTCCCAATCACGATTTGATGTCGACCTTCCCGGCGAATAAATACATGAGCGACCGCGCGCCCCAACTTCAGAGCGGTTTCGCTCGTCATGGGTTCTAGATTGGCGACTCCTCTCACCCCATCAGTCCCGAATAGCTTCCGCATGTGTTCTCCTCAGCCTCCTAATTCCATGATGGGTGTTTGATCGCATCAACCATCCGCACGACATCTTTCATTCGCCCGACATCATGAACACGAACAATCCTTGCTCCATTAAACATGGACGCAGCAACAACGGCTGCCGTCCCCATCATCCGCTCATTGACAGGCTTATCCAACACGTGCCCGATAAAAGATTTATTCGATATTCCAACCAGGATAGGACGCCCTAACTCTTTCAAGCCATGCAACCCCTTCAATAACAGCAAGTTCTGTTCAGTGTTTTTCGCAAAACCAATGCCCGGATCAACGATAATCTGATCCGCCTCAATACCAAAAGTGTGTGCGACATGAATTCGATCAGATAAGAACGTTTTCACGTCATCAACCACATCGGCATAGGTACAGCATTGTTGCATAGTTTGCGGTGTGCCTTGCATGTGCATCAAGACCACGCCAGCCTGCGCTTGTGCTATCACGGTCCCCATTTTGTCGTCATGACGTAACGCGCTAACGTCATTGATCAGCACAGCACCGAGATCCAGTACGAAACGAGCTACTGAGGCTTTCTGGGTATCCACCGATATGGGAACATCAAGGTGTTTTCCCAACAAGGAAAGTAGCGGACCCAGGCGCTGGATTTCATCATGTTCCGATAGAGGCACGGCTCCGGGACGAGTCGATTCCGCACCAACATCAATGATATCTGCCCCTGCTTCAATCATGGCCTGCGCATGATCGAATGCAAGCTGAGGATCAAGATAGCGACCGCCATCTGAAAAAGAATCAGGGGTGACATTCAGGATACCCATAACCAATGTGCGATTGACAATGGGTATGCGTTTTGTACCAGCCCGGATCCACTGGTGGGACACTTCAGTCGTTGAGCCTGCCATGAAGAAAGACCACAGAAACCGGCATCTGTTACGTAAGATTCGGAAAGAGAAAAGATATCCTTAAGATGGCCGACCATAGACCGAACGGCGTCTCAAGATATTTTGATAACTGACCACCCTTCAGGTGCCGTGGGCGAACGATGAATGAACGAAAACAGCTCCATGATGCAGCCCTTTATGCATTGACCACACCTGGGGCCGGTTCTGAGACCAACACACCTTGATTGATAATCTCATCGATTTCCATGGAGTCCAACACTTCCTTCTCAAGCAAGGCTTCGGCTAAGGCACGCAAGGAATGAATATGTTCAGTGAGTATCCTTTTGGTTCGCTCATACGCCTCGACAATTAACCGTTTGACTTCGAGGTCGATCTCCACAGCTACTTGATCACTGATATCTCGTCGGGTGGCAATGTCCCGACCTAAGAATATTTCTTCATCCATTTTTTTTCCAAAAGTCAAGGGACCCAACTTGTCACTCATCCCCCATTCACAGACCATCTTCCTGGCCAGGTCAGTCGCTCGCTCGATATCATTTCCTGCGCCAGTGGTGATATGTTTGAGCATTATCTCTTCCGCCACACGACCACCCATCAGAATGGACAGAGTTTTATGCAAAAAGTCCTTTGAATAACTATGACGATCGTCAATGGGAAGCTGCATCGTCATCCCCATCGCCCGCCCACGTGGAATGATCGTGACCTTATGAACCGGGTCCGCCCCCGGTAATAATTTGGCCATTAAGGCATGACCCGCTTCATGAAATGCGGTGGTCCGCTTTTCCTCATCGGTCAACACCATGCTTTTCCGCTCAACCCCCATCATGACTTTGTCTTTCGCATTTTCAAAATCGACGAGTTCCACCACTTTCTTGTCCAAACGGGCGGCCCATAGCGCGGCTTCATTGACCAAGTTTTCCAAATCTGCACCGGAGAAACCTGGTGTACCCCTGGCGATTTGTTCTAAATTGACATCTGCGGCGATTGGAACTTTTTTGGTGTGCACTTTCAAAATTTCCAGTCGACCACGAACATCCGGTCTATTCACCACCACCTGACGATCAAATCGACCTGGGCGCAATAAGGCAGGATCCAAGACATCCGGCCGATTTGTTGCGGCAACAAGAATCACGCCTTCTGTCGTTTCAAACCCGTCCATTTCCACGAGCAATTGATTCAACGTTTGCTCCCGTTCGTCGTGCCCGCCTCCTAACCCAGCGCCGCGCAATCGACCAACAGCATCAATTTCATCGATGAAAATAATACAAGGCGCGTGTTTTTTCCCTTGCTCAAACAAGTCACGGACACGGGACGCCCCGACTCCCACGAACATTTCTACAAAGTCCGACCCGCTAATACTGAAGAAAGGAGCACTTGCTTCACCAGCAATGGCTTTAGCCAGCAGAGTCTTCCCAGTTCCAGGAGGGCCAACGATCAGCACCCCCTTGGGAATACGCCCACCAAGCTTTTGAAATTTTGCGGGATCCTTCAAAAATTCAATAATCTCAACAACTTCCTCTTTGGCTTCTTCGATACCAGCCACATCCGCAAAGGTGATTTTCTTCTTTTCTTCAGTCAGGAGGCGAGCTCGACTTTTTCCAAATGAGAGAGCCCGATTGCCGCCAATTTGCATCTGGCGCATGAGAAAAAACCACAAACCCAAAAAGAGAATGAAGGGCCCCCACGTCACGAGGAAAGTAATATACCAGGGGCTTTCATCTGGGGGTTCCGCCTCAATTTGAACCGAACGTTCGCGCAAGGATTTCACGAGATCCGGATACTCCACCGTGTAAGTACGGATTCGGGTCCCATCCTTCAAAATGGCACTAATTTGGTTATCTTTCATCGTGACTTTTGAAATTTCACCCCGGTCCAGGTGGGTCATAAAGTCACTAAACATCACTTTTTCTTCTGGTTCACGGGTAGGAACGGTAAAGAGGTTAAACAGAAGGATCATGAACAACCCGACCACGACCCAAAACAATAAGTTTTTTACCCGAGAATTCATGCGATTTCTCTTCCCCCTATCCTTAAGCATATGCGATCGAAAGCAAATAAGCCGAAAGGGCTCTAATCCGTCAAAAAACCTAAGGAAATATTAACATGGGCTTTGAATCTATGACAACCATCTTATAGGAAATAGAATTGATATGAAAATAGCATGACATCTACTCAAAACTACTATGTCTTTGAAATGTAATCACTTTCAATCAATGGGAGCCAGGTCATAAAGATTAATCATCCAGATAAAACCATATTTAACTAGCGCTTTTTGTGGTTGAGAGATGTACCGTCAAAATTCGCTGGGTTGTATCTGTCACGCGAAAACGATGATCGGAACGGAATCCGCCGATCCAAAGAATTCCTTCCGGGGCTACGAGGAGCGGCACATGAGCGCGTTTTGATCGACTTAACTTAATATCGGAGAAGAAATCTTGCACTTTTTTACGCCTTCCACCTAAACCGAATGGGCAGAAATAATCTCCTGGCTTCCAGGTGCGAATGACAAGGTCATTGGAGAATTGATCCCCATCAAAATAGGCGTACAACGGATCAGAATGAATTGAACATGTCAGTGGGGATACAAATTCTCCATGAAAACACTGTTTTGTGTTGGGCCATAGCATAGACCCTGGCACGGGGAAATGCACTTCTGTGAAAAAAGAGGTTGTCTGGACATGTTCATTTTCGTTAGTAAAGAGGACGGTATCATAGTCTCGAACCACAGTTATGCCCTTGAACCGAAGCAGGGTGCCGGACCTTCCCTGTCTCATAAGAACCAAAAGAGCCTCAACCAATTCATAGGGTGGATTGAAATCCATGGGCCACATGGCTCTAAAGACTTTCATCACCACACGCCGCTGAATTGGCTGCGGCACCCTCAGAAACTCCCGTCGCTGCAAGGCGATTCCTGGAGCGTTACTCTCTAGCTTGACCGAATCCAGCGCCGATTCTGCCACTTGCTCAAGATACTGAGTCTCTTCACGCAGGATATCGGATTGACGGGACAAGACACCCAAAATATTTGGATTGAACTGTTTCAGCACGGGGATTAACTGCTGTCGAATTCGATTGCGAAGATAGCGAGGGTTCGCATTGCTGGAATCCATTCGGTATGAAATGCCCCTCTGTTCCAAATACTCTAGAATTCGTCGACGGCTGACCCCCAAAAAAGGGCGAATGAACAACGGCGGTCGATGATGGGCCATTCCGGCTAAGCCCGTGGCTCCAGCCCCGCGCAGCATCCACATCATCACCGTTTCTGCTTGATCATCTTGTGTATGTCCCAGCGCAATCTTCGTCGCATGAAACTTCTCAGCCACATCGACAAAAGCTCGATACCGCTCACGACGCGCAACTGCCTGGAGAGATTGACCTTTCTGATCATGATACGTTTGCAGGACCGACACCTTCCTCAGAAAAAAAGGAAGACCCTCGTGCTGACTTAGACGTTCGACAAATTCGGCATCCTGATCGGCTTCATCTCCACGAAGCCCGTGATGGATGTGGACCACGCCAAGCGTCAAACCACGAACCATCGACCGGCACTGACCGAGCCACCCAAACAATGCCACAGAATCAGGACCACCCGACACCGCAACAAGCACGCGATCCCCAGGTTGAATCAACTCTTGGGCACGAGCGCGATCAAGAACCTGTCGTTCAAAACGAAATGGTAATGTCCTGAACATGGGGAAAAGGCTGGCAGACTCGTATCAAGATGGTCAAGCCTAACAACACACTCGAACTAACGCGCCAAGACCTCCTTCGCTAAACTGACATCCAATGCAATTCGCGCAGACAGTTCCTCCGCTGTTTCAAACGTCTGATCGCCACGAAGTCGCTTTAGGAATTGAATGGAAATCTCTTCACCATAAAGCGCACATTCTTGATCGAGAAGATGAACCTCTAATAGGCGTTCACCTTCCCCAAACGTAGGCCTGGTCCCTATATAGGAAACGGAATCAAGTGATGAGCCCTGCCAGATGGTTCGAGTCACATAGACACCATCAGGAGGAATAACTCTTCCGGTTGGCAGGCGCAGATTAGCAGTACGATATCCAAGGACCACTCCTCGCTGTTCACCCTCGATCACCAGCCCCGCCAATGAGTACGGACGACCCAGACATTCTTGAGCTTCTTCCATCTCGCCAGCATGCACCAACCGCCGAATACGCGTGGAACTCACAACGACATCTCCCGCATCGATTGGATCGATGCCATGGACGTGAAACCCTGCCTTCTGAGCGAACTGGTGCAGCGTGTCAATATTACCCGTCCGGCCTTTACCGAACACAAATTTGTTTCCAACCAGGAGCTCACGGGCACCTATTCCATCCCGCAATATTTGATTAATGAAATCCTCTGGACTGAGTTCCGCAAAGGCGGTCGTGAAGGGCAAAACCACAACATGGGACACTCCCATGTGCTCGAACCAATGAAATTTTTCAGCTGGGGGAGAAAGAAATTGAAGATTCGTACCGGGCCTCAATACTTGAATCGGATGGGGATCGAATGTCAGGACCATAGGGGTCCCGTTTCGGTCACGAGCTAAGCTCACGACGGAAGAGAGAAGATAATGATGACCACGATGCTGACCATCGAAATTACCAATAGTCAATACCGGCCACTGAGGCAACGTGGAAGACGGCAAGCCTTGCGAAATTTTCATGTACTGCAGAGTGCGGAGAACTGTTTATTCATTAATACGTGCGAAGAATGCAGTTCACCCACGTGAGGTTAATACCCGTAGGTCGAGGCAGAATGTCCATGGCCCATTTAAACCTTAAAATAACCCTAAAAAAAGGCAATCCGTCTTGATAGCAGGAAGGAACCATGTGTTAAGTATGTTGGGTAAAACATTGTCAGAACACGTTCTTCATCACCGTCAATCTCATCACT
>JAYWMS010000450.1:0-2729 GCA_035873215.1 Nitrospirota bacterium
CCTTTTGTCGTGCTCACGTACTATGAGTACGCTCCGCGCGTCAAAAGGGCTGCGGCCTTGCTGGACGAACTTTTTTGAACATTCCCTCCAACTGATGAGGCCCGTCTTATCATGGGCGTGTATTGGCCAATGGAGTGAAATATTCAACAGTCCCATAATATGTGACCATTTCATTGCATAATTGCACAAATCTGGACATTTCAATTCCCTCCACCCCCGCCAAAGATTTTGATGATTGAACCCGCTATAATGTCCGCACAGATCTTGGATCCCAAAAAGGTTTGCCACGGTCGACCAAATTAGGGGCATGCCGTTGAACTCACATGCAGGAACATGAAGACTATGAAAGACGTTTAATACAATTCTGCAAATTTTCGTACACCATTGAGGCTTCCAACCAACCAATCACACTAACTGATTTTTTAATCGTTTAATCCCTTGGGTACAATTCTCGACCGGTACATCTTCCGCGAACTGCTCTCTCCCTTTGGGATTAGCCTTGCAGCATTGTGTTTTATTATTTTCACCAAGGAGATGCTTCGCCTTGTTGAACTCCTCGTCTCCAAAGGCGTGGGATTCGGTTCCGTGTTCACTATTATTGTCCACCTTATGCCGTCATTTCTTGTCTTGACGCTCCCTATCGCCTGCCTCATCTCCACCATAACCACATTTAGCCGACTCTCCTACGACAAAGAACTCGTAGCCATGAGAGCAGCCGGATTAAGCCTCTTGCGGATCTCTGTCCCCGTCATGATTTTCTCCTTTATCATATTTGGCGTCACACTTTATCTCTCCCAGTGGGGACAGCCATGGTCCAATCTTTCCCTCAAAAAACTCGCCATTAGCCTGATCCAAGATCGGATGACCTTTGCCTTAGAGAATGGCGTCTTTAATGAACCGATGAGCGGCATGATGGTCTACGTGCCCGAACCTGATGGGACAAAGAAACCAACCGGGATTTTCATTTCTGATCAGCGTGATCCCACCAGACCGCTGGTCATTACGGCGGATCACTTTGGGATGATTCAAGACCCCACACACAAACAAATGGGCATTCGCCTCTACGATGGGACCATCCACCAAATTCCTCGAAACCTCACTCAACACCATGAGATTTCCTTTTCTACCTATGATGTCAAAATCGACTTTTCCGCTGCCCTGCATATTACGAAGGAAGAACGGCCTGAATATGATGAAATTCTTGCAAGGCTCAACGAATCGCAATGGCGAGATACCGGTGCCCTCCGACGACTCATGGAATACTACAAGGATTGGGCCTTCCCGATTGCCTCCTTATTATTGGGAGTTCTGGGTCTCCCGGTAGGCATTGTGTCAAAGCGCTCCGGTCGAATGGGAGGCTTTACCATTGGGATTATCGTGATGATTAGTTATTATCTGCTGAATGTAGTGGGGGAATTTGGCGTCACCACACTAGTTCTTCACCCCTTTGCAGGCGCTTGGTTTCCCAATGTCGCACTGTTGATCATTACTATGAGTTTGTTCTATCGAGAAAGCCGACGATAACATGGGCATTCTTTTCTGGTACATCTTACGCCAATACTTAAAAACCCTGGTCCTGTGCCTAATGGGGTTGACGACAATCTATCTGGTTATCGATTTCTTTGAAAAGCTTCGAAAATTTATGCGATATGATGCAGAATTATCTTCCATGCTCCTGTATTTCTTCTTTAAAATTCCGGATATTTGCTTTAAGCTCGCTCCGTTTGCAGTCCTGATGGCTA
The DNA here is from genome assembly GCA_035873215.1 of Nitrospirota bacterium. GTDB lineage: Bacteria > Nitrospirota > Nitrospiria > Nitrospirales > UBA8639 > JAYWMS01. The sequence goes on from JAYWMS010000450.1 coordinate 1,743, forward strand.
CGCTACTAACCATTGGGATTCTCAACAGAAATCAGGAAATCACGGCGCTACGGAGTTGCGGGTTCAGCCTGTGGCATCTCAGTGCCCCCTTTTTAGCGGTGGCTTTGTGCACAACCGCCCTTCTCTTCAGCTTTACGGCCGTCATCATTCCAGTGGCCAATGCCAAAGCTGAATATATTAAGACCATCGAGATTACGGGAAAACCCAAACCATTAGCTTTTACAGCTCAAAACTTGTGGCTTCGCATTCAAAACAATACCATCATACACGTGAAGGAAGTTATCCCGGATGGTATGAAAATGCTGGGCATACACCTGTATCGCCTTGATCCCACGTTTCATGTTCGAGAAATACTCAGGGCACAGGATGCGACATATTCTGGCAGAGGATGGACTCTGCACCAGGTAACCCAACGAGTGATTTCATCGGGACCAGTTCAGATCACCCAACTTGACCAGCTGCCGATGGAATTGTCTCTGACACCAGAAGATCTCCAAACATGGATTTCCCTTGAGCCGGAGCATATGACTCTGAACCAATTGGGTGCTCACATTGATCACCTCAAGGATGAAGGGCATAATGTTGCGAATTTTCTGACGGATTATTGGGGCCGGATATCCTTTGCGTTTGTCACCCTCATCATGACGATCTTGGGAATTGCCTTAGGGCTTCGGGGGTTGGATGCGAGAGGACGTAGTGTGGCCAAGGGCATTGGTCAGGCACTTGGCATAAGCTTTTTGTTTTGGACAACACATTCGGTCGGAATTGCTTTGGGACGAAGTGGAGCCCTTATCCCAGTGGTAGCCGGGTGGATTGCCTGCCTGATGTTTCTGTCGGTGAGTCTTAATTATTTTCTTAAAATACGGTATTAGTAGATGATTGGTCGTTAATTCGTACCTGCGCCATTTTTCAACGAATAACGAAGAAAGGCCCCTCTTTTTCATGGCACCAAAAGTTGTGGTAACAGGGTTGGGCATTATCACACCA
>JAYWMS010000341.1:0-1955 GCA_035873215.1 Nitrospirota bacterium
TTCCTTGGAGACCTGGCACGCTTCCTCCCGCACGTCCACAGTGATCAACATACCCGCACCACTCGCACGAGCGACCTGCATGCACTCAAGTCCCATGCTGCCCTGGCCGAAGATAGCGATGGTGTTCCCAATCTGTATTTCCGCCGTATCCACCGCGGCGAGGCTGTCGGAAAGCGATTGCAAGCACGCCGCCTCGCTGTCAGAAATTCGGTCGTCCACTTTCGTCAAAGCGATTTCGGGCAGCAAAGCAAACTCGGAGAAGCAGCCGGGCAACTGAAAGCCGATAATCGGGCCCCGCCGACAGTCGGTAAGCGTCAAGAATACTGGGCTTGGTTGAAAGTCAATGCTCACACAGCTCTGAGATGTTGCCAAATCGAACTTTTTGAGTTTATTGGTTGAGCATTGAATGGCATGGACTTAAGCAAAAAGTTGTAAGCAGAACCAGCACCATTGCTGCATCGAAGTGTTATTGGGAGACAGCAACGATTTGAATTCCGTGGTAAGGAGCTTTTTCAACGGCATACTTGAGGCAATCGGTAACTGTGGCAAACCGGAATCAAGTGATAAGGGTTCAACCTATTTTGCGCGAGGTGACGATATACAACCCGACACGTTCTAATCTAAAACCGTGAATATAACCCTTTATGTAGAGGCGAAAGTCTTTGTAAATCTGGGGACTGGTGATTGCTTTCAAGTGCTGGCGGTTCTCAAACAGATTTTCCAGCCATATCCCTATTGTCTTACGATAATGCTCAAGGGGAATTTCAAAAATCTCTTTGAGTTCAAAGTTCTTGTCATCCAATAACTTCAACTCCTCATGGAGGGTACGATAGTTGCCTGTGTAGCCATAGACCTTGTTGATATGTTGGATCAGTCGAGGGGTAAAGTCCGCATGACTCGAATGCGTCCAATGCAGTTCTTTGTGAACCATTACCCCGCCCGGCTTTAGCACCCTGTGACACTTGGCGAAAAAACCGCCCAAGTCATAAAAATGAACCATTACCTCATCAGAAAAGATGGCGTCGTATGTTTCCACCTCAGGCAGGTTTTGCCAGTGGACGACTTCAAAAGTCGCATCCACGCCATATTTTGCAGCGCGCTGATGGGCGACAGGAATCTGGATGGGTGAAATGGTAATGCCATGGCCCCTCACGCCGTACTTTTTGCACAAGTAGACCAATGGACCACCCCACCCAAAGCCGACATCCAAAATGTGCATTCCTTTCTTTAAATCCATCAATTTGGCCAGCTTGTCCAGTTTCTTCTCTTGCGCTTGTGTGATGGTGAAGCCTTCTTCCCACATCCAGCAGGAGTAGACGTGCCATTCACCACCGATCAGCGTCATAAAAAATTCCGGATTTTGTTGGTAGTGGTATGCCGAGCGTATAGTCTCTTCTTCAAGCGCATACGCCTGATATGGCTTATTGCCATCAGGTGGCTCGGTTTCAGCGATGCGAGTTTTATTCATCAGGCTCCTCCTCCTAACACGGCTAGAGCTAAAAGGTTGCTATCTTGAGCTTCAGATTCGCCCAATCGACGTGCGAGATTTTCTGAGCTTCGTTGACGTTGTTCAGCCATCTTTTCACGTAATTCTTTTCGTTCAGCGTCGGATAACTTTTTCAAGGTTATGACCCCAAAATTTGCTTAGAGATTATATGCAGCGATAAATAGAAGCGAGGTGCAAACAATATTATAGCACGACCACCAAAAAATACAGAACAGAAAATCTTCGCAGGTTTCTGTTTATCTTGAGTAGGGGACATGCTTTCGATGCTGATGAATATTGAAAAGCCCAGTATTCTTGACGCTTACTCAATGTGGTTCATGACATGTTTCCTCTTTCTTGCCTTTTTTAACCAATGCCGCTTAAGTCAGTGCCATTCCCCCCGGCCCCCCAATGCTGGGGGGAGAATAGCGGAAACTCCCCTTCCCCCCAAAGTTGGGGGGATTGAGGG
>JAYWMS010000024.1:0-7826 GCA_035873215.1 Nitrospirota bacterium
GGGTGATTAATCATCATTGTCAAAGAATTTTTTATTTACTTTTTTCCATATTTTTCTTTCACTTTTCCCCTTATTCCTTAATTTCTCAATAAAGGCTAATATTTTTGGGTTCATTGAATGGTCACTACCAATAGAATGGCCACCACCGCTACCAACGGGACTGCCACCACCGCCACCAATGGGACTGCCACCACCGCCACCAACGGGACTGCCACCACCGCCACCAACGGGACTGCCACCACCGCCACCAACGGGACTGCCACCACTGCCACCAACGGGACTGCCACCACTGCTTGAGGAAACCCCACTATTCCCAGTTGCCATTGTTGGGGAAGATGTTTCTATGCTCCCTACATTTGTATTTCCTGGGACAGAGTTCCCAGAATTACTGGAAGAAGTGGTTGAGCTTGAAGGGGATTCCTGAACTTGGCCAGAGGTTGTATCGGAAGAATTAGAATCTCCGGTCAACTCGTTGGTTTCTTGATTTCCTAAAGAGGCGACTTGCTGGTGAACCTCATTACCAGGATTTTGAGGGGCCAAAAATTGGTTGGCTAACGCGGTCGCCTGTACCATCTGCTTTTTGACAACATCTTCCTCAGCTGGACAAACGACATTGTCTCTGAGTTGATGCCCTTTTGTTGCGGCATTGGCTTTTAACATTTCATTATGTTTGCGACGAAACTTTTGAACACGAGGCTTACTAAACTGGGGTGTGTGGAATTCAAATACCTGGTTCCGCAACATCGGAAATCGGTTGGTTGGATCTGATTTGTGATGGGCAGCATCCACTTTCCCTTCCAATATGGAAAACCGGGAAGAATGTTTGTTCGCTACCTCAGCCACGAGTTTGGTTCCACGGATTGCGGCTACGGCATGTGGTGTGCGAATTTCAATATATTCCCCAGGATTCATTCGTTTCCGAGCAACGGACAGGGTAATTGATCCTGATTCAATATCTATCGTCGCATGGTTCATTTCTTCGGTAATGGTCAAGACAGACATTTCGCTGATCGTGACTAAGGCTTTATCACCCATCAATACGCGGACCACCGATTCTTCATCGGTGGAAATGGTGTCTTGAAGGTGGACCTTGTCTTTGAACTGAACGGGCTTGGCACCCCCATGTAGACCATGTTGAAGTGTTGCGGTGCCAAATACATGGGTGACTGTTCCTACCAGCGGGGGAATCTCAGCAAAGCTGGGAGTTACTATCAGGGTCACAAATGTGAGAGCGGTATAGGGGAGAAGAGTCGTCCTTGAGTTCTTCATAATCGTTCACTCGTTTGTTAAGGTGGGCTAGAGAAATTTTTCCGTCGATCCTTGTAAATCCCGCGACTGCGGCGCCTTTTCCGACGGGCAATTATATGTATTGTACAGAACAACAAACAGGTTTGCTATCCCTCTGAAGGGGGTAGGCTTTTCCCTACACGGCTGTACGTACGTGGTGTCGTTGGAGAGATCGGCGCATCCCACTCGAACGAGGTATGCGCAATTGGGAGGTGTTATTTGTTGGAAGGTGCCAGACGAGATGTAAGGGTGGACGAGATAGATTCTATGGTGAGCATTTCCTGTTCTTTTGTCTGCATATTTCTCAAGATCGCTTGATTCGCGGACACTTCATCATCTCCCAGTATCAACGTATATGCTGCCCCTAATCGGTCTGCGGCTCGGAGCAAGTTTTTGAGTGAGGAGGAATTATAGTCTGTGTCTGCTGGGATTCCGTTTTCCCTAAGGGATTCAAGCACTCGTAATCCCACCTGAGTGCCTTTTTCACCAAAGGCTGCGATAAACACCGAGGGTTCCCTGGGTGGAATCAGCGAATCAGGAAGGGCGAGGATGACCCGCTCCAACCCTACGGCAAAGCCCACGGCTGGTGTGGGTTTCCCACCTAAAGCCTCAAATAGTCCATCATACCGTCCTCCTGCACCGATGGCATTTTGGGCGCCCAGTGCGGAACAGGATACCTCAAACGTGGTCATGCCATAGTAGTCGAGGCCCCGGACCAATCTTGGGTTGAGAACATAGGGAATGCCAAGGGATTGAAGGGCTGTGAGTACCTGATCAAAATGATTCTTTGATTCTGGAGACAGGTAATCCAGTATTTTCGGGGCATCTTGAGTGGCGGTCCGACAACTCGGGACTTTGCAATCCAATACTCTCAGTGGGTTGGAGGTCATTCGACGCACGCAGTTTTCACACAAGCCTGTCTTTACTCCCTCAAGAAATGTCACCAGTGCGGTTTTGTACTGTGGCCGGTCCGACGCTTGCCCGAGCGAATTCAGCTCTAATGACAGTCCCGGAAGTTGTAAGGTCGAAAAAAATCTCCAGAGGAGCGCGATCACTTCCACGTCCGCCAAAGGACTGGTGGAGGCGATCGCTTCAACCCCAAATTGATGAAATTGTCGAAATCGTCCGGCCTGAGGTCGTTCATGACGGAACATGGGACCGATATAAAAAAGCTTTCGCGATGTGAAGCTTTGTGCCAGGCCTAATTCGATGAACGCTCGAACTACCCCGGCGGTGCCTTCGGGTCTGAGCGTAAGGGACGAGCCATCTCGGTCCTCAAAGGTGTACATTTCCTTTTCGACGATATCGGTGGCTCCACCAATGCTCCGAATATACAATTCGGTTGATTCGAAGATCGGGATACGAATTTCTCGAAAACCGTAGCGATGTGCCAGACTTCTCGCAGCCGATTCAACGACGTGCCATTTCGACATTTGATCAGGTGGTATATCTTTAACGCCTTTGATGCCGCGAATCATGTCTACCTTCAATCTTGAGTTTCTAAAACCTCATTGTGCACAGTTGCAAAGCTTTCGCAATATAAATGGGCCTTTCTCCACGAGTCAACGCAGGATCCCAGGCATAAATAGAAAGACTTCCGGGACGGCTTCAAAGTTTTAGGCCTGTTTTTGGTGGGAGATTGAACTGATTCGGAATTTGACAGTGCATAACACGACAACTACAATTACTGTTTTATTGTCTACACAGAAAATGGGTGATAGCTATGTCTATAACGTTTCGACAGCCTTCAAATTTGAAACGGAAGCGCGACCACGGCTTTCGTAAGCGAATGAGTACCAAAAACGGGAGAAGAGTCCTTGCCCGCCGTCGGAAAAAAGGACGCTATCGGCTTACCGTATCGGATGAGTGATTCTTCTGCTCGACCAGCAGCACTTTTTCTTAAAAAAGGGGTAGATTTTGCGCGTGTGAAGCGGGAAGGCCGCCGTCGGCAGTCCGTCCATTTTAATCTTGTCTATTGCTCTACCTCGAGAGTCGACACACGTTTTGGTATTGTGGTGGGGCATCGCTTCGGTAATGCCGTGAGGCGAAACCGAGCTAAACGTATTGTTCGGGAATTAGTCAGGGCGACGCAAAAACCGATTGGCCAAGGAAGAGACTGCATTGTGTTCCCCCGTCGGCAATTGCTTGATGTGAGTCATGCGGAGTTAAAAGATGCATGGCTCTCCGTTCTTGCCCAAGAAAAATTAATTCATAATTCGCCATAAAAGTGTCTATGCGTTATGTGCTTCTAGGTTTAATCAGGGTATATCAGCTTACTGTGTCGCCATTGCTGGGACCCAATTGCCGCTTTGACCCATCATGTTCCCGATATGCGTATGAATCGGTAGATCGTCATGGGACGTTCTCTGGTCTGCGATTGGCAGTGATTCGACTTCTGAAATGCCATCCATTCCATCCTGGAGGGGCGGATCCCGTTCCCTAGGATCAGGCTAAGCGTTTAACCCAACAATCAATCACAAGAATCGTATCGCTGAAGGTTACCTTATGGTTTATTACCTCAGGGAAAGTATTGAGAGAGGGTGTTGAAAAAGTCCGCCAGCGGCGTTCTCGCTCCTTTGTCGTGCTCACGTACGCCTGTACGTTCCGCCCGCCAAAGCAGCTGCGGCCTTGCCCGTGGAATAGGGCGTCTTGGCGCCCTTGGGTTTGGGTGGGTGAAATAGCGGAAATTTTTGAACACCCTCTCACATTCCTGGATGCAATCAGGTTTCGAGAGTGTCCGGGCATGGGAAAATTTTCCCATTTTTCAACCGTCTTTCAAAGCATGCATGGGCAGTGCTACTCAGGAATAGGTTTGGTGTAAATGGAAAAACGAGTTGTTGTTTTCCTGGTGGTATCGCTGGGAATCATATTCGGGTGGAATCTGTTTTTAGAAAAAATGGGTTGGATGCCTCCTCCCACCCCTGTTCAGGAAGAACAATCTGGTCTGCCATCTGGTCTTCCTAGCTCCGACCAAACCTCATTTCCTGAAACTTCTCTTGGTGAATCCAATCTGTCAGATCTACCCCCAGGATCAGATCCAATAGTCCAGGAGGAACTCGCCCTCATTGAAACCCCGCTGTATCGCGCTCAGATCTCTAATCGCGGGGCTGAAATCCGAAGTTGGAAACTCACAGAATATTTGGTTCAAGACACTGATGAACCTGAACCCATTGAGTTTGTGTATTCCGAGGGGCATTTCGCCGGGCCTCTTGCCCTTTACGTGTCTGACGCAGATTTGAACAAGGTCCTTCAGGAAAGTTTATACGAGACATCGAAAGATTTTGACGTCTTGAGTGAAAGGCATCCCACCGGTCGTCTGACCTACACGTTTCGAGATCCCAATCGAGGTATCGTGATTCAGAAGGTTCTGACCTTCCACTATGATTCCTACTTGGTTGATGTCTCGATTCAAACTGAAGGCCTAACCGGTGACTTTGATGTAGTCTTGGGTACAAACTTTGGTGTGGTGGAATGGGGCGAGGGATTTATTGGATTGATTGGTCCTGCCTGGAAGATTGGAGAGGTGCTGGAAAAAGAGACCCCGGAACCTGAACTGGAGCGGTCCGGGGAGGTCGAGTGGCTGGCACTTCAAGACAAATATTTTATCAGTGTCTTGATCCCACAAGGCGCTGATGGAGTGGTCGCGAAAACGGAACTAGACAAGGTTGTAACAGCCCGGTTGCAGTATCGCTCGGAGGCGACTGCGCAAGAGATTGCGCTTCAGATGTATGCGGGGCCGAAGAAGTTCAAGACCTTAAAAGAACTCGGTCACGATCTGGAGGACACCATAGATTTCGGATGGTTCATCTATGGGAGTTGGGGTATCGTCAAAGCAGTCGCGAAGCCACTTTTTCATATCCTGTTATTTCTCTACGACTACACTCAGAATTATGGTGTGGCGATTATTCTTCTGACCTGTGGTATCAAACTCCTATTCGTGCCCCTGCAGTATAAGAGTTACAAGTCGATGCAAGGAATGCAGAAGGTTCAGCCCAAGGTGAAGGCACTGCAAGACAAGCTTAAGGATGATCGGGAGAAGCTGAATCGCGAATTGATCAAATTATACAAGGAACATAAGGTGAACCCGGTGGGGGGGTGCCTCCCCATGCTCCTGCAGATGCCCGCGTTCATATCTCTGTTCAACATTCTTTATATGACCGTTGATCTTCGCCAGGCGCCATTCATGCTCTGGGTAACAGATTTGTCCGTGCCCGACCCCTTTTATGTGCTTCCGATTCTCATGGGTGCGTCGATGGTGATCCAACAAAAGATCATGCCAACCACCATGGATCCCATGCAGGCAAAAATGATGCTGTTCCTTCCGGTAGTCCTCACCTTTCTCTTCTTGACGTTTCCTGCTGGTTTGGTGCTGTATTGGTTGACGAACAACACGCTGACCATTCTTCAACAATTTATTACGGATCGTTTTATCTTGAAACGCCATCTGGATGACCCGGGGAAGACAGAAGGTCAGGGACCAACTGGCCAGCAGAACGGGCCAGACACATCCTCTAAGAAAAAGAAATCGTAAGGCTTCAAATTGCATTTCGACGATGAGCAGCCTTATTCCTCCGGTCGGGTGTCCGTATGGAAATCTCTCTTGACGACACCATTTGTGCCATAGCCACACCTCAAGGGGAAGGCGGCATCGGAATCATTCGGGTAAGTGGAGATCGCGCAGTTGAGCTGGTCTCTCGAATGGTAAAAGCCCGTTCTTCTCGATCCCTCCAAGACTTTCAAAGTCAAAAACTATATTTGAGCGATGTTTGGGGTGAGTACCTTCAGGGTCCCGGGGGGGGAGCTCAATCCTCGTCTCGTTTGATCGACCAGGCTATGGTGGTAGTGATGAGAAAACCCAAATCCTATACGGGTGAAGATGTTGTGGAGATTCATTCCCATGGAAGCCCTTTTGTTCTTCACGCGACATGTCAGGAATTGGTTCGTCTTGGTGCCCGATTGGCCAACCCGGGAGAGTTTACGCAACGAGCCTTTCTAAACGGACGACTCGATCTTGTTCAGGCAGAGGCTGTGCTTGATACCATTCAAGCGGCGACTGCCGGCAGTTTACGGGCGGCTCAGGAATTGCTGCGTGGATCGTTGTCGAGGGAGGTTGATCGTCTTCGGGAGAGACTGATTCGTGTTCTGGCGCACGTTGAAGCCGGCATCGACTTTGTGGAGGAGGATATTACATTCATTGGGAAGGAAGAGGTTGCCTCCGCATGCCAAGAGACTAAGGAGGATCTCAATCAGCTCATCGATACGTTTGAAGAAGGGCGAATTATTCGAGACGGGGTGCGCACGGTGATTATTGGGCGTCCGAACGTCGGGAAGTCCAGTCTGCTCAATGCCTTACTTCGAACTGATCGAGCGATTGTATCGAGCATGCCAGGAACAACCCGTGATGTAATCGATGAAGCCACCAATGTGAAGGGGATATTCCTGCGGTTGGTCGACACCGCAGGTCTTCGTCAAACGGTGGATATCGTGGAAAGCGAAGGGATTCGGAGAACTCAGGAGGCCATGGACGATGCTGATTTGCTTCTTGTGGTTATTGATCGGTCAGAGCCTTTGACGGAGGAAGATCGCGACCTTTTGATGACCCACAGGGAACGTCGTCTTGTCGTGGTCTTGAACAAATCCGATTTGCCCCAGAGGGTGGAACTTGCACTCGTGCAAGAAGTTATGCGATTCGGTTCCTTTCGAATTGATAAGGGTTCAGATCAATTGGAGCCTCATTCCAAAATTATTGAGATTTCAACTAAAACTGGAAATGGAATACCTGATCTCACAGAGGCGATTCGTGTATTATGCCTTGGTCGAAACTTGGAGGCTGGGCAATCGGCAGTGGTGACGCGTGTCCGTCATAAAAATGCCCTTTGCCAGGCACGAGATTCTGTGTCTAAGGCTCTTGACGCAGTACAGTCACAGATGCCCGGAGAATGTGTGGCTCTTGATGTCCGGGGTGCGCTAGACGGGTTAGGGGAAATCACCGGCGTAGTGAGTACGGAAGATGTGTTGGACCGTGTGTTTAGAGATTTTTGCATTGGCAAGTAATGTAACCTAGGTTATATAATCTACGTATGTCTATTGAACGAGATGTCATTGTGATCGGTGGTGGGCATGCCGGGTGTGAGGCGGCACTCGCTGCCGCGCGGATGGGATGCCGTGTTGTCCTGTTAACTATCGATCCAGACATGATCGCGCAAATGCCCTGCAATCCTGCTGTTGGGGGCATTGGAAAAGGGCATTTGGTCAAGGAGATTGATGCGTTAGGTGGGGAGATTGGGTATAACACTGACAAAGCCGGCATTCAATTTCGTTTGTTGAATACAAGTAAAGGCCCTGCCGTACGAGCGCTCCGAGTCCAATGCGATAAGCGCCTCTATCGACTGCACATGCAGGATACCCTTCGCCAAGTGGACTGTCTTGAGATTATCCCCGGAACGGCCACTCGTATTCTTACACAGAGTGATGCCATCGCCGGGGTTATTACGAATTCTGGTCAAATTATCCATGCAAAGAGATCGGAAGAGCGTCGT
>JAYWMS010000103.1:0-12764 GCA_035873215.1 Nitrospirota bacterium
TGTGATCAATTAACGGGAGTTTTTCTTGAAAACCATTTTCACTTGTTATCGATTCCAGTTTTCGAAAACCCGGACTCTACCTCCCCATACCCCTCCTTACAAAGGAGGGGACGGGAGGGAAAAACCTGCTACGGCACCAGGCCGGTTGAATGTTGGGCGACGACTGGAGCGACTTGATTAATGCGATCCAACATGGGCACCACGGTCGAGCGCACAATTTCATAAAAATGCATTGGGAAGATACCAAAGAAAATGCTCGTGCTGATCATGATCAACAGGGGCAAACGATCGACCCATTGCCTGGTATCACTCACATGGGCGTATTCCGGCGCCAGTTTTCCGTAGAACAAGCCCCGCATCATTTTGAATAAATAGGCGAGGGTCAGCACGATCCCCAACACGGCCACCACGACTTGGAACGGATATTTCTCCCACGCTCCAACAATAATCATTATCTCAGCGATAAAGTTCACCGTTCCAGGCATCCCAACGGAAGCCATACAAGCAATGACGAAGGCCCCAGCCACAAAGGGCATCTTTTGTGCCAACCCTCCCAACGAGGGGATATCACGCGAGTGCGTTTGATCATAGACCCAGCCCGCCATGGCGAAGAGCATGCCTGTCGCCATCGCATGGGCAAACATATAAATAACCGCCCCCGTCAAGCTGATATAGTCCAGGGCAGCCATCCCCAAAAAGATATAGCCCATATGGCTCGAGCTGGAATACCCAATGACGTATTTGGTGTCCTTGGCATGGTAGGCGACAAAGCCACCATAGATAATACTGAAGACGCACAGGATCGCTGGAATCCACATTAATTCGCGAGTCGTTTCCGGAAGAATCTCGAAGGCCACCCGGATAATGGAGAAATGGCCTAATTTCATCAGCACACCAGCGTGCAGCATACTGGTAGCGGCTGGCGCGGCCGCATGGCCCACCGGGGACCATGAATGGAGGGGCCAAATCGGAGCAATGGACGCAAAACCGAAAAAGATGAGTATCCAAATGATGTACGCTAATGTTCCATCAAAATGTGCTTGTTCGCGTAGCACCAAGATGTCAAATGTGTGCACCGGCGAGAAATGATAAATGAGTAAAATGCCCATCAGCGCAAACACCGCACCCGCCGAGAGGAATAACGTCAATTTCATCGCGGCGTATTCTTTACTGTTCGAGCCAAAATTAAAGATAAAGCCCACAGAATCCCGAAGCTTTACTCCCTCCGGATCTGACATGCCCAAATAGCCCTTGGTATGACTGCCCCAGACTCCGAGGAGCAGATACATCGGCAACACGGACATTTCATAGAAGAAATACAGGAAGAACAGATCCAGTGACATAAACACACCGATGGTCGCCGCAGCCAGGATCAAGAGGAAGATATAAAACTCTTTCGTGCGGTCTTTGATGTGCCAGGAAATAAAGATCCCAGCGAACAGCAGAATGCTCGAAGCAAACACAAGTGGTGCCCCGATGCCATCCACGCCAATATAGAAGGCAATGCCCAGTTCTTCCGACCATGGCCAATGGGTGATGAATTGAAACCCACCAATGGTGGGATCGTAGGCCATAAATACATACAAGGACGCCAAGAGGGATAAGCCCGCTGACGCGGCCGCCACCATGCGCACCATGAGCGCTGCCCGGTTCGGGATAAACAACAGCACCACCGATCCAAGAAATGGTGCAAAGAGAACTGTTAGGAGGGCGTATGATCCCACGACTTAATCCTTTACCGTCCGATTATCGAAGACCCTATCCATCGCGAGTCTTTTATCCAATTGAATACTTGCGACGGATCCCTTATCCAGTCTTTCCACGACCTCTTTGATCGATCCATTGATCATGTTGAGAAATGGTGAGGGGTACAAGCCGAACCAAAAAATCATGACACAGAGCGACACAGCGATAATGGTTTCCCGTTGTGTGAGATCGTTCAGTACCTGCGGCAATTTCGTTCCCAGCGGACCAAAGATGGCTCGTTCGTAGAACCAGAGAAAATACACCGCGGCAAAAATCACCCCCGTGACCGCGATGGCGCCATAGAGCCAATGTGCTTGAAACACGCCGAGCAACACCAGAAACTCTCCGATAAACCCACTTGTTCCCGGCAACCCGATAAACGCCATGCCGATGATGAGAAGAAAGGTTGCCAGCAAGGGCATCTTTGCCGCCACTCCACCAGCATCGTCCACCATCGTGCTTCCTAACCGTTCATACAGGAACCCCGCCAGGAAAAAGAGTCCCGCGGTGGTAAAACCCAGATTGATCATCAGCAACAGGCTGCCTTGTATCCCTTGAAAATTCAGCGCAAACAGCCCGATGACCACAAATCCCAAGTGGCTGATGCTGCTAAATACCAACAAACGACGAAAATCGGCTTGGATGATCGCGATGATCGCACCATACACAATTGCCACCAACCCTAAGATCATCACGATCAGCACCACCGTGGGATCCTTCGACGCCTCAGGAAGCAGCGGGAAGCTAAACCGCAAGAATCCATAGGTCCCGAGCTTGACACCCGCCAGCACCACGGACATCGCGATCGGCCCCTGAACCAGAGCATCCGGCAACCACGTGTGAAACGGAAAGACTGGGGCCTTAAATGCCAGGCCCATAAAGATCAGCCAAAAAATCAGGATTTGATCGCTGACAGGAATGGGGACTTTCAGCAGTTCAAGCAGGTCAAAACTATAGGCATTCGTCACTTGGTGATAGTTGAGACTCAACAGGGCAAAGCCCACTAACATGAACACACTACCCAGTAATGTATACAAGACAAACTTCAATGCGGCGTACTGCCTCTCCTCACCCACTCCCCAAAGTTTGATGAGGAAATAACTGGGCAGGAGCATGAGTTCCCAGAAGACGAAAAATAAAATTAAATCGATCGAGACAAAGATACCGATGATTGTCGTTTCCAGTGCGAGAATGCTCATGAAATACGGTTTGACATTCTCATGCACCGAATCCCATGAATAGAGCACGATCAGCACCATCAGAAATGCCGTAAGCCCGACAAACAGAATGCTGATCCCATCCACCGCTAAATGATAGGAAATGCCCAGAGCCGGAAACCACGTTAATCGCTCACTGAATTGCATCGCGGCTGACTCCGGCACGAAACGTACCAGGAGCAACACGGACACCACCAACTCCAAGACGACGATGCCCAATGCTGATTTTTTGAGGAGATCCACATCTTTCAGCGGCCAGAGTATCAGCGCTCCGACAAACGGCAAAAACAGCAGCATCGACAGGATGGGAAACCCAAATTGCAGCTCTTCAAGCATGGAAATTTTGAAATTCCTTCGTTAACAAGGGGCTATAAGAATTAATAACTTTCAGAACCCGTTCTTTCTGAATGATCCGTTCCCCCTGAGCTAGTCGAAGGGCGAGGAACCTCAATCAGTGCCATTCATGTCCTTCGATAAACTCAGGAGAGCGTTCGACAGGCCTGTCCTGAGCATCGTCGAAGGGCTCACCACGAACGAGAGGTTAAGCTATTTACCAAACATCCTGCTACAGCACCGATTTTCCGGTTACCCACAACAAAACAAAATGCACGAGGATAAAGAGCCCCACCACAATGACCGCGGCATAATGATTTACCAGACCTGTCTGAAGCTTTCTCCAAGACCAGGCGAGGAGATGATTGGCATAGCCCACGACATTCAGCCCCGAATAAATCACATGTTTCTCAATCCAGGTAATCCCGGCACCACTCGAATCGGCAGCATGCCCAATGCCACGAATCACGCGATCAATCACGTTCTGATCAAACCAATCCCACGCCCTCCCGACTTTTTTGAAAAATTCCACAAAAATCATGTCATAGATTTCATCAACATAGTATTTGTTGAGGAGCGTCGTATAGACAGCAGGCGAACGTTCGGCCCATTCATCGGCAGTTTGAGGCCTCACAATATATAAGTAATAGGCTAACCCAAGCCCGGCGACGGCGATGCCAATGGCCACCCCCATCAAGCCGAGAAGCGTTCCGGCACTCACTTCATGGGGCACGGCCCCAACGGGTGTAGCCACACCAGCTAAAAATCCATGGAGCCATCCATGCTCCGGAGGCACCCCTATAAACCCACCCAATACGGAAAGGCCTGCTAAAATCACCAATGGGACAGTCATATTGGAAGGTGACTCATGAATGTGCTTTTCCACGTCAGGATCAACCCGTGATTCTCCGAAAAATATCAGAAAGGTCAATCGGAACATGTAGAAGGATGTCAGAAGAGCGCCAATGGCTGCCAGGGCATAGAAACCATACTCATGGTTCATAAACGCATGGGCCATGATCTCGTCCTTACTCCAAAAGCCAGCCAAGGGAGGAATGCCCGCGATAGCCAACGTCCCAACGAAAAACACTTTGAAGGTGACTGGGATTTTACGTCGAAGGCCGCCCATCTTTCGCAGGTCTTGTTCCCCACCTAATGCATGAATCACCGAACCGGCTGAGAGGAACAACAACGCCTTGAAAAACGCATGCGTGACTAAATGAAAGATGGCCGCCACGTAGGCTCCAACCCCACATGCCAAGAACATGTACCCCAATTGGCTGACCGTGGAATAGGCCAACACGCGCTTGATATCGGTTTGGACTAACCCGATCGTCGCCGCGAATAAAGCGGTCGCTCCCCCAATCACGCCCACCGTCACCATCGCGATCGGCGCCATATCAAACAGCACGTGAGTACGGACCACCATATAGACACCCGCGGTCACCATCGTCGCTGCGTGGATCAAGGCGCTGACCGGAGTTGGACCTTCCATCGCATCCGGCAACCAGGTGTAAAGGGGCAGTTGTGCCGATTTTCCAATAGCCCCCACCAGCAAACACAAGGCAATGGCGGTTGCCATCTCCGTCGAAAGCTGACCGACGTTCGCGAAGACCTTGGTATAATCCAAAGTCTTAAAGTTGACGAAGACCAGAAAGATCGCAACCAGAAATCCGGCATCACCGATCCGATTCACGACAAAAGCTTTGGTCGCGGCTTTCGCGGCAGAGACTTTGTTGAAATAATATCCAATGAGCAGATAGGAACAGAGGCCGACGCCTTCCCACCCGATGAAGAGAACTAAGAAGTTGTTCCCCATCACCAAGAGCAACATCGACACCATGAACAAATTCATGTAGACGAAAAATCGCGTGAAGCCTTCTTCTCCATGCATATAGCCTACCGAATACACATGGATCAGAAACCCAACTCCGGTCACGACCATCAACATGATGGCCGTCAGTGGATCAATCAGGAATCCAAGATTGACGTGCAGGTCCCCGCCAAAAAACCAGGAATACGCGATCACTTCACGGGCAGTCCCGCTCGACACGATGGAACTGAACACGGTCAATGCACACAGGAAAGACAGCCCGACCGACCCAAGGGCGATCCTCCCAGCTAATTCAGGGGAATAGCGGTGCCCCAACAAGCCGTTGATCAGGACGGCGAGAAGGGGGAAGACTGGAATGAGAATGACGATGAGATCGGACACGTTACCATTTCAACAGATTAATCTGGTCCACATTCGTGGCCATTTTGCCGCGGAACACCACAATGATAATGGCTAAGCCCACAGCCGCTTCCCCTGCCGCAATCGCGATGACAAACAACGCCGACATTTGACCCGCCATCGAATCGAGGTAATGCGAGAACGCCACGAGATTAATATTGGCGGCGTTGAGCATTATTTCCACGGACATCAACACAATAATGAAATTTCGTCGAATGAGTACCCCTAGCAATCCCGTGATGAACAGAATGGCACTCAACGCGACGTAGGCTGACAACGGAATCATGATTTGAGTACCTCGGTTGGCCCGTCACCTGTCGATTCAGACGTTGATGGAGTTTTGGCTAACACAATGGCTCCAATCACTGCGCCCAGCAGAAAAACCCCGACAATTTCGAAGAGCAACAGGTAGTCGCTGAACATCGTGATACCAATCGCGTGACTGGGCCCCACATTCAAAAGCACTTCTGACGTAGCTTTGCCCTTTATTCCACCATAGGGCGTTTGGAAAATGAGGATGAGCAATTCACCCAGGATCGCCACACCGGCAAATAAGAAAAACGGATATTTCTTATGTAAAAATTGCTCTTCGGTCTTCAAATTCAGCAGCATCAAGACAAAGAGGTACAAAATCAGAATCGCCCCGGCATACACGATGATTTGGACAGCAGCCAAGAACTCTGCGTTCAACATCACAAAGAGGCCCGCGACATGCATCAGCAATGTCAACAGGCTCAACCCGCAATGGACAGGATTTTTCAACGCAATGGTAAATACCCCGGCAAGGATACTCACCGTCGCAAAATACCCGAACAGTAAGTAGATCATGTCGTATCGTTTACGAGTCTTGAGACTTCACCACTGACTCTGGGAAGTGATAGCGGTAGGCGCGACTCTCCGCATCATCCTTTTCTTGATTGTGGGCATAGAGATATTTCTTGGCATCATCCATATATCGCTCACCAACATCGTAGAGTCGCTTTTTGTCAAACATGAGGGTTCGTTTATCATGGGTGGAAAATTCATAGAGTTTGGTCATCGCCAGCGCGTTGACAGGACATGCTTCGACACAATAGCCACAAAACACACATTTTGTAATATCGATGTAAAACTCCGTGGCAATCCGTTGAAGCGGCATTGACTTATCTTCTTCACTAATCACCTTAATACAGTGCGAGGGGCAGGCGACTTCGCACAAATCACAACCGACACAGCGTTCTACACCATCGTCATAACGCAACAGCCCCAGAGCTCCACGATGGGCATCCGGAATCGTGCGTTTTTCACGTGGGTATTGGAACGTGATGGGCTTATGAAACATATGTTTAAACGTCACTTTCATCGCGGTCCAGATCTCTCTGAACAACACCGCGTCAAAAAATTTCTGCGTCGTATTGGATTTACCCATGAATCAACACCGACTTCCTTCTTAAACCTTTTCAATGGTTACGTGGCCCAGTTTAAAATACGGCACATGCGTGACCGGATCGATCTCAGCCGGAATCAAATCCTTCACTGCTGGTTCATTAAAATGTTCGGGAAAGATACAGCATCCTGGCATCACACTTAAATCTGCTTCAATGCCTAATTCCAAGCTGCCTTGGTCAGAAGTGACCCGCACACGCCCGCCTTCCGCCAGCCCGAGTCGCTCAATCTCTTCAGGCGACAGGCGCAGGCACTTCGTATTTGGTGAAATATCCATCAAGCCAGAAGCTTTCGTCGACAATTTCCCAGAATGGTAGATGAGCTGAATCATTTTCAGACCGAACGGGCGATCCGCCTTCTGAGTATTCGATGGCCCTGCATATCTCTGGGAGACTTCGCCAACATAGCCATTCTGCAAGTATGCAGAGAGATTGGCGACAACTTTTATCGGTTGACCCAGATTGTAGTATCCAGGGAGCATTTTCCGAATTTCCTTCTGAATGTCCTCGGTTGAATCATAGGGAAGTGGTTGTCCCATGGTATTCGCAATACCCACCAGCACATGCCAATCCAACACACTTTCGCCGACCGGGTCTAAGGCCGGTCTCACAAATTGGACTTGCCCTTCGTGATTCGTCACGGTGCCATCTTTCTCAGCAAACGTGCTAGCTGGAAAGACCATGTGGGCAAGCTGAGCCGTTTCGGTCATAAATGGATCTTGGCAAATCAATAGCTCTAAGTTCGACAAGGCTTCTTCAACTCCACAAGTCTTGGGCAGCGTCGCTAATGGGTTTTCCCCGATCAGATACAGCGCTTTTATCTTTCCGCTGCGACAGCCTTCCAACATTTCCATCAACGTGAACCCTGTCATCGCTGACGGCAGTTCGTCATTCCAAGCCTGCTTGAATTTATCCCGTGCACTGGCGTCACTCAATAACGTTGGACCGGGAAGATATTCCGGAGCCACCCCCATATCCAAGGCACCCTGCTCATTCGCCTCTTCGGTCAGCGTATTAATCCCACTGCCTGGTGCGTTCAACTTGCCCGTGACCCAGGCCAAATCGATCAGATTCAAGACATTGTGATACCCCGACGATTGCCGAACGATTCCTTCGCCACACACAATGACGGTCCGAGAGGCTTCAGCAAAAATATTCGACACTTCGTGAATGGTTTCAACTGGCACGCCCGTTTGCTGGGACACCGACTCAAGCGAAACAGCAGAGGCGGCTTTCTTGAGAGCGGCAAAGGCTTTGGGGGCTTCTCCCGTGACGGTCTCATCCACCAGGTCTTGATCGATCACGGACTTCACCAGGCCCTGGACAAGGACGCCCTCGGTGCCAGGCTTCACCATCAATGGATGCGAGGCCAGCTTCGCAATATTGGTCTGCATTGAATCCACGACGATCACTTGAGCCTTGAAGGTCCCGATCGCTGCTTTGACTCGCAAACTCGCAACAGGATTGGTTTCCGTGATATTAGACCCGACCAACAGAATGACTTTGGCCTTGGTGATATCCGCCGACGTGTTCATACTCCGGTTGATCCCTAAGGCGTGGTTGGCTGCTTGCACGAAATTCACATGCCCATAGCGAGCACTGCTATCGACGTTATTGGTGCCAATCACGGTGCGCATGAATTTCTGAAACACATACAACTCTTCATTGGTACAGCGAGCAGTCATGACCCCCGCAATTGCGTCAGGACCATGCTGGGCTTTGATGCTCGACAATCGCTCCGCTGCCGTATCCAGCGCTTCGATCCATGGCACGTTGGCTAAACCCTGTTCGCCGCGGAGCAAAGGCTGTGTTAACCGTTCCTTGCTATCGATGAATTGGAATCCAAATCTTCCGCGGACACATAACCCGCTGTGGCCATTCACCGTATCCGTCCGGTCACCCCATTTGTTTTTCCAGGACAATGGGGAGGTCACCCGCACCACTTCGGTGTCTTTGGTTTCCATATACATCTGGCAACCGTCACCACAGTAATTGCAGGTGGTCGTCGTTTTCCGTAACTGCCATGGCTTGTAGACATACTTGGAGAATTTATTCGTAATTGCCCCAACAGGACAGACCGCTAGGCAATCACCACAAAATTCGCAATCCAGCGCTTGATCCCCTTTTGCGACCACCTGGGTAAACCCATCCTTTTTCATAAACTGGAGCGCATCGATACGTTGAACGTCTTTGCAAATATTGATGCATTCTCCACAGGCAATACAGCGATTCATATTGAAGTCGAGCACTAAACTTCGTGTATCCTCCGGGATATTCTTTTGTTTGGCATTGGCAAGTTGTGTCACTCCGTGGTCAAATGCCATATCTTGTAATTCACAGTGCCCATCAGCATCGCACACCGGACAGTCCAACGGATGCACGGAAAGATGCTTCTCGACACCTTTCTTTCGGGCCGCAAACAGATCGTCTCCTTCCGTCGTTATGACCATCCCTTCCGTCGCTTTGGCCGTACAGGAACGAACCGGTGCTTTTTTTCCTTCTTGAATGACCAAGCACACACCGCACGATCCAAAAGGATCAAAGGTATAGTGATAGCACATCGCCGGCACAATCTTGCCCATGCTTGAAATGACATCATATAAGGAAACCCCTTCGTGTGCGGTGACGGTTTCCCCATCTATGCTCAACTGAATTTTTACCGCTTCGGCATCAGGTGTTGTAACTGGTTTCAGTCCCATATAGCTCTCCTACTCCGTGATTCGTGATCCGTAAACCCCAATCTGGGAACCACTCACATAAACTTTTTCTTTACTACACATTATTAAATTCCAGGCTGTTCAAAAAGTCCATCCAGCAAGGCCGCAGGCAGCGAGAAGGCTGAGACGTACAGTAAGTACGTTGAAGGCTTCGCGCAACGAGAACGCCGCTGGTGGGCTTTTTCAACAGACTGCTATCGATCACACTCACCCATGACAATGTCATAAGATCCAAAGAGTGTAATCGCATCCGCAATCATGTAGCCCCTGACCATGTGATCGAAAGCACCCATGTGAATAAAGGATGGCGATCGAATTTTTAGACGATACGGATTCCCTCCACCCGTACTCACGATATAAAATCCAAGTTCGCCTTTATGCGCCTCAGTCCCACAATATATCTCCCCAGCCGGAGCATCAAATCCCTTGGAGAATAATCTGAACTGTTGGATCATGGATTCCAGATTGGTAAACACACGATCTTTTGGTGGGAACGTGACACTAGGCACATCAGCTAAAAACGGACCCTCTTTAGGCATTTGGTCCATGCATTGCCGAATAATTTTAATGCTTTCCCGCATCTCTTCCACGCGGATCCAGTACCGATCATAGGTATCGCCATTTTTCCCAACGGGGACGCTAAACTCACATTTGGGGTAGGCACCGTACGACTCATATTTCCGCAAATCATAATCCACTCCAGATCCTCGTAAGGAGGGACCACTCAATCCAAAACTCAAGGCATCTTCCGCAGAAATCACGGTCACCCCCACTGTGCGAGCCAGCCAAATTCGATTCTTCTCCAAGAACACAACATATTCATCGATCTTTGGAGGAAAATAATTGAGGAACCGTCGAATTTTATCTTCTAATGAATCCGTGAAGTCCCGCTCGACACCGCCAATGCGATACCAGCTCGTGGTCAGACGCGCCCCACATAATTCATCAAACCAATCCAATAAAATTTCGCGATCACGGAACGTGTAGAAAAAGACCGTCATCGCGCCAATATCAAGGGCTTGCGTGCCCAACCAAAACAAATGCCCGATAATCCGTTGCACTTCTGCGACAATGGTGCGTAAATATTCTCCTCGTTCGGGCACGGTGATATTCATCAATTTTTCAACAGCCCGGCAGTATGCGAAATTGTTGTACATCGCGCAGACGTAATCAAGGCGATCGGTATGGGGAATAAATTGATGGTACGTGCCATATTCCGCGAGTTTCTCCACCCCGCGATGCAGAAAACCCATGACCACTGTGGACTTGGTAATGCGCTCAGCCTCGAGTTCGAGAATGACCTTGAGCACACCGTGGGTCGCCGGATGTTGCGGCCCCATGTTGAGCAGCAACTCTTCCGTCCGTAACGTCGGCAATGAGGCCGTTTCCGGATGCTCCGGGTCAACTTTATAAATGGTCTCGCGTTGATCTTCGAGATGAGCCATAAAGCTAGGCCGTCCCTTCCTTCAAGAATTCAAAGGTGTCCCGCCAGCCTTTCCCTTGAAGAGGAAAATCCTTACGCAAGGGATAGCCTTCCGTATAATCATCTGGCATCAGAATACGACGAAGATCGGGGTGATTCGCAAACCGAATGCCCATCATGTCAAAGACTTCTCGCTCCATAAACTCCGCTCCCCGCCATATGTCGGTCAAGGAATCCACAACACAATCATGCTCGGGAACCCGGGTTTTAATACGGATTCGATGGCGGTGACGAATGGAATACACCTCATAGACAACTTCAAAGCGTTCTTCTTCATCAGGCCAATCCACGGAACTCACAAGGACAAAATAGTCAAACGCCATGGCCGGATCGTCCCTGAGAAAAAGGCAAACATCATGCAATGCCTCACGCTTGAGGACCACCGCCACATCTCCCCGCCACTCCTTAGTACTGAGGAATCCTTCAGAGAATCGTTGCTGAATCGCTTCGGCTAAGTAATGCATTAGGCTAACGTAGATTTAGGTTTCACTTGATCTGGCTGTTTAGTAAACACACGTTTCTGCATGATTTGGTCTTGCAGTTTTAAAATTCCATCCATCAACGCTTCAGGAGTCGGGGGGCACCCGGGCACATAAATATCCACGGGGACGAAACGATCGACTCCCTGCACCACGGGATAACTGTCATAAATATTACCCGAAGTGGCGCACGATCCCATGGAGATCACATATTTCGGTTCCGGCATTTGATCATAAATTTTTCGAATGACTGGAGCCATTCGACGACACACCGTTCCCGCCACAATCATCACATCTGATTGACGTGGTGACCCTCGAAACACACCCGCACCAAATCGATCAATGTCATAACGAGAGGATACGGCGGCAATCATTTCGATCGCGCAACAGGCAAGCCCAAAGGTCATAGGCCACAACGACCCTTTTCGCGCCCAGTTCACGACTTTTTCGAGAGACAGGGTCATGACCCCCAAATCCCCATCCTTCTCATGTTTTCGTCCTATTTGGATTAAACCCATATGTTCCTCATCGTGCGCTATTTCCGATGTTGAGCCCTAATGTTGAAATCGAGTGTTCAAAAAGACTATCCAGCAAGGCCGCAGGCAGCGAGAAGGTCGAGGCGTACGGAGAGGTACGTCGAGATCTTTGAGCAACGAGAACGCAGCTGGGAGTATTTTTCAACACTCGATCAGTCCCACTCGAGGGCGCCCTTCCTCCAGGCATACACATACGCCACCACAAACAGCCCGATAAAAATCAACATTTCAATCAAGCCGATTATTCCGAGTTGATCAAATGTGATCGCCCAGGGATACAGAAAAATCAATTCGATATCAAAAATGACGAACAGCATGGCAATCACGTAGTAGCGAACCGGAAACGGATTTCGAGAGTCCGAGAAGGGTTCGCTCCCGCATTCATACACGCTCAATTTTTCTGCTTCAGGATATTTCGGCTGGAGAAGAGAACTGAGAAACAATGTCACCAAACCAAATCCCAAAGCCAACACCATAAAAATAAGTATGGGTGAATACTTCGTCAGGTATTCCAGAAGAATGTCAGAATTAGTCACCATTCCTTCACGTCCCTTGGCCAAAATCTGCTGATTTTTCGCAGAGTTTCAATGGTAACA
>JAYWMS010000195.1:0-2677 GCA_035873215.1 Nitrospirota bacterium
GAAAGCAGGCAGCAGGCTTGGTTATCTCGATTCTTGAAGGGAAGAAAATGGTGAGTGGAACGCTTCATGAACCTGCGCATGTGAGCATGGCATTGAACCTCAAGGTGGCTTCCTATCTGGAAATCACCATTCCTGAATCAATGACGAGACAGGCGGATGAGGTTTTTTAACACGGGAAAGTGAAACCAGTGAAGCACTCAACAATTGACATACCGCATCGAGGCGACAGTCGTCGATTCATCAGCATACGCACAAAATTTATTGTGTTTATCAGCCTGATCATTGTCGGTGTGTGCTCAGCCTTGAGTTGGTATGTGGTCCAACAACAATCTGAATTCATGGCCCAAGCGCTTCGAAAAATAGGCCTCATGCTAGTGACCAACTTGGCGCACAACAGCAGATATCCGTTGCTGGCACATGACACCGTGTCCCTTGAGCGGCTCGTAGACGGGGCGATGAACGCAGAAGAAGTCGTCTATGTGGTGATGACCAATCATGAAGGCAAGCCCTTAACTTCCAAGACCAAAGGAACTTGGCTAGGCAGGGAGCCTCAACCTTCCACGCCATTACCGCTATATCCTGATCCACACATCTCCCAATCGCTCCTCGATTCGGCAATGACCGAGCCAGTTATCACTGGGTTCAATCGAGAAGGATCCACCATTGAAGAAGGCTCACCGAAAAGCGCGCCATCCGGACTTCATTTCCAAATCGGAGCCCAACGCGAAGAACTCTATGATTTTGCCATCGCTGTACGGCAACGGCCTCCGTCGGAGGCGTTGCTGGGGGCCTTGGCTTTAGAGCAGGAAGAAACCCTAGAAGAGACGAAACTATCCAGCTCACCCACTACTCCGGTTCATGGAATCGTTCAAGTCGGGCTCACCAATCGTCACATGTTGCTTCGATTACATAACACGATTCAGAACATTGTCCTGATTACGCTCCTCATCATCGCATTGGGAATCCTTGCCACCACCCTTCTGGCGAATCGTATCATCATGCCATTGCGCAACTTGTCCGAATTGGCCAAGAAGGTAGCCCAAGGAGAGACCTCGGCGTTAGTCACGCCGACCACCCATGACGAAGTCGGTGAATTAGGCCTCATTTTCAATTACATGACAGAAGCCATCCGTGACCGTGAACGTGACATTTCCGACCAAGTCATCACGATCAAGAAACAAGTTAATCGACTCACGACCCTCAACCAAACCGGGACCGCCATTGCTTCCCATTTGGATCTCGAAACACTTCTCACGACGGTACTCCACGATCTCGTCGAGAATGTCGGGTTTACTCACATGCTGCTGATGCTGTATGACCCGGAGCGGAACGTCCTGTGTCAGGCACAAACCGCAGGCGTACCCGAAGTGATCGAAGCCGAGACCGGTCAAATGGAAATACCTGTGGCACCTGATGGCTCTCTCCACGCGGACCTCGTGCTTGAAGGACGTGCCTTTTTGATCACAGATGTTTCCACAATCCGGCATCGAATCGACCCACAAATTGCCGTACTCATTGACCGACTTTCCATCACTTCCTTCGTCTGCGCACCTCTAAAAAGCCAGCAGCAAGTGTTTGGTTTCATCGCAGCCGACAGCACTCCCAACCCAAGCCGGCAGGAAGATTTAGACTTGTTGATGACGATTGCCAGCACCATTGGCGTCGCCATCGACAACGCGAAAGCCTATCAACAGCTTGAGCAACTCACGATTAATTTGGAACAACGAGTGGATGAACGTACGCGAGAACTGCAAACCGCGAACAAGCAGCTTCGAGACTTGGATCAGATAAAATCTGCCTTCGTGTCCATTGTTTCCCATGAACTGCGCACCCCTATGACCTCGATTAAAGGCTTGGTTGAAAACTTATTGGATGGTTTGGTGGGAGAGTTAACCGAGCGACAAATCTTTTATCTGAGTCGGGTACGCGCCAATGTGGATCGGTTGACGCGCATGATCCATGATCTTTTGGATCTCTCACGAATTGAGGCGGGGGGCATGGAATTGTCAGCTAGCACGTTTTCAATATCTGATCTTGTGTCTGAAGTGACCGATTCTCTGCAGTCTCTCGCACAAAACAAAGGCCTTACACTATCCGCGAAACAACCCACCAAGCTGCCACCGCTGCAAGGCGATCGAGATAAGATGAGTCAAGTCCTCACTAATCTTATTCATAACGCGATTAAATTTACGGCAACAGGGGGTCAGGTGGTTGTCCAAGCAGATATGAAAGATAAGCAATTACTCCAAATACGGGTCATCGACACAGGATGTGGCATTCACGCAACAGAATTGAATAAGGTATTCGACCGTTTTTATCGCATTTCATCCGGCTTACCTGACGCCGGAGGTGCAGGTTTAGGATTAGCCATCACCAAGAGTCTTGTGGAGCTGCATGGTGGCAAGATCTGGGTTGAAAGTGTTCTTGAAAAAGGAAGCGAATTTTTCATCCTGATACCTTTTGATGGCCCTTCTGCCTTGTCGAAAACCTCTGATATTAAAACGGAATCTAATAAATGAAGACCTTCTTGATGATGCCATTCCTGATACCCGAATTTTCACTGAATATGATTTTGGTAGCTTCTAACCAAGTACAGGTGCGGTGATGGAAATGTCGGAATCGTTGAAAGGTAAAACGGCGCGTCGGTAGAATCTTTGATGGTGACCCTTTGGTCACA
>JAYWMS010000360.1:0-1753 GCA_035873215.1 Nitrospirota bacterium
AGATCATGACCGACCATGGATACTTGTTTGAGTATCTCGGGGCCACTCCCGATGAGCGTCGCCCCTTTCACGGGCGTCGTGATTTTCCCATCCTCGATCAAATAGGCCTCGCTCGCGGAAAACACGAATTTTCCGTTGGTGATATCCACTTGCCCACCACCAAACGACGCCGCGTATAAACCTTTTTTCACGGACCGAACAATTTCTTCTGGGTCAGATTCTCCTGCCAACATGAACGTATTGGTCATTCTTGGAAGCACCAGACTCCGGAAATCTTCTCGGCGCCCATTTCCTGTGAGTGGAATACCCAGAAGACGGGCATTCAGTCGATCCGTGATGAACCCTCGCAGAATGCCATCTTCAATCAAGGTTGTTCTGGTTGTGGGAGTTCCCTCATCGTCAATATTGAGCGATCCTCGGCGAAAGGGCATCGTACCGTCATCTACGATGGTACACACCGGCGACGCGACCTGTTGTCCCAGAAGCTGACAGAAGGCTGACGTTTTGCGACGATTGAAATCCGCTTCCAATCCATGCCCAACCGCTTCGTGAAGGAGAATACCCGGCCAGCCACCTGCCAAGACTACTGGCATGACTCCAGCAGGGGCATCCACTGCATCTAAATTCAGAATGGCTTGCCTAGCAGCTTCCTGAGCATATCGTTTGGCCCGATCTTCTTCATAATAGAAGGAAAAACCAATACGCCCGCCACCGCCAAAAGATCCCACTTGCCGATTCGGTCCATCTTCAGCGATACACGTCACTTGAAGACGAGATAACGGTTGGATATCACCAACGAGCAATCCATCAGAGGTCGCCACCATCATAACTTTTTGCTCCGTATTGAACGAAGCCATCACCTTCACGATCCGGGGATCATATCCACGGGCTTCAGTATCAATAAGGTTCAATAAATCAACACGGTCCTGCGTCACGATGTCGGTATTGGGGCGATCGATCGGATAGAGGTTTTGATCTGGCCCTGCAGCTCGATGAGTGACCGGGACCGGGGCATCCCCCTTCGGGGAATTCGCGATGTATCGCGCGGTATCGGCGGCAATTTCCAAATCCTTCGGTGTAATTTCGTCCGAATATGCAAATCCCGTTTTCTCTCCGGCAGTCGCTCGCACCCCAGCACCCTGTGAGATGCTTTTCACAGCTCGCTTGACGATTCCCTCCTCCATCGAAACCGATTCCGATATATTGGACTCGAAATAGATGTCGGCATAGTCCACATCTTTGGTTTTGACTCGACCCAGAGCTTGTTGGATTTCGTTTTGCTGTATGGAAAAATGCGTGAGATCAACGAGGGCAGGATTTACCGATTGAGGCACCAGAGACTCCGTTGCAGAAGAATAACACTACCACAATGGAGTATAGCCAAAGGATAAATTTGGCGCAACGAAAGCACCCGAGTCCCTATTTGTGGAATTTATAGTCGTGCGCGCTGTGATGGTCCTGCGCTCATATGTTTAGGTAGAAACTCTTCGGTGTCATGGAGAACCCTCTTTCACGATTGACAAGAGCTGATATCCCAATTATCCTACCTAAGGAATTCTTATTCCCTCATTCGAGGGATGTCACCATCGTTCCCAAGCGGATTTCATGAACAACCCTCAATCGGCACAAGCCATCGCACATCTCCCGGATGAAGATCTTCTCTCTCAGTTGGACCCCGATGTCCTCCCACGGCACATCGCCATCATCATGGATGGCAATGGTCGATGGGCGAAACGCCAAGGCCTTCCCCGGA
>JAYWMS010000231.1:0-2026 GCA_035873215.1 Nitrospirota bacterium
TCTTATGGGGGCGGCAATCGCTGGTTTTCATTATACGGCCATGGCTGCTGTCAGCTTCACCAAGAGTCCCGTGGTGGTGGGAGGACTTTCCCAGGCTACTGAGATCTCCTTGGTCGGTCGCGTTGCGATTTTCATTGGAACGTTGACCATCTTGGGCTTCACGGTGCTGACCTCATTGGTTGACCGCCGATTCTCCGCCCAAGCCACAGTCGTACAACACCTCCTTCATCACAATGAACTGATCTTGCACTCAACCAGCGAAGGGATTTGTGGCGTGGATTTGGAGGGGAGGGTCACTTTCATGAACCCTCCAGGGGCTAGAATGCTTGGGTATGAGATGAAAGAATTCCTCGGGAGACCTCTTCGCCACTTTGTTCATCACTCTCAACCCGATGGATCGCCATATCCCCAAGAGACGAGTGCTCTCTATTCGGCATTGGTGAGTGGGCATGTTCATCAAGAAACCATTGAAACATTTTGGAGAAAGGATGGAACGCCATTTCCGGTTGAGTACACCTCCAATCCGATTGAGGAGGAGGGGCGGTTCATTGGTGCTGTTCTGACGTTCAAAGACATCACCACGCGGAAAGAATCAGAACGTCAGCTTGTCCTCGCGAGTCAGGAATTAGATGAAAAAAATAAGGAGTTGGCACAGGCCTATGAAAAAGCTCTCCAAGCAAACCGCAGGACAAAAGTTTTCCTCGCCAGCATGAGCCATGAGCTGCGGACGCCGCTCAATTCCATCATCGGGTTTACGGGGATCATGCTGCAAGGCATGGTCGGGGACATTAACGAGGAGCAGCGGACTCAGCTTACCATGGTCAAAAACAGTGCCCGCCATTTGCTGGACCTTATCAACGATGTGCTGGATGTGTCCAAGATTGAGGCAGGTATGGTTAATCTTTCTCTTTCACGCGTCGCGCTCGATGATGTCGTGAACCAAGTCACAGAGACGATGGCGCCATTAGCACAGGAGAAAGGCCTGGAATTCCACACCGACGTGCCCGACGGTGTCACGCTGTACACCGATCGTCGTCGCCTGATTCAGATCCTCATGAATTTTGTGAGCAATGCGGTCAAGTTCACCGCCCACGGTACAGTCTCAATGACCGCTCAAGAGGTCAAGGACGGGCAGGTGGAAATCCGTGTCGTCGATACCGGCATCGGGATCAAACCGGAAGACATGGACAGACTCTTCCACCCCTTTCAGCAGGTGGATATGTCTCTGATCAAAACACACGAAGGGACCGGGCTAGGGCTGTACCTCTGCCAAAAACTGGCTGGTTTGTTGGGAGGTGAAATTACGGCCAAGAGTCACTATGGCAAAGGCAGTGAGTTTGTCGTGGTTTTGCCGGTCAAACATGAGGAGGTCGTGAAGACATGACGCGGGTTCTGGTCATCGAGGATAACGAAAGCAATATCTATCTCATCCGGTTTATGCTTGAGAAAGAAGGATACGAGGTTCTGGTGGCGCGGGATGGGACGAGCGGCGTGGCCATGGCCATCCAGGAGAAGCCGGACCTGATCCTCATGGACCTTCAGTTGCCGGACATCACGGGGTTGGAAGCCACCAAACAGATTCGGACCGCTGATCCGAATGGGACGATTCCCATTGTCGCCGTGACCTCCTACGCGATGACCGGGGACCTGGAAAAGGCTTTAGCGGCGGGCTGCACGGGTTATATTGAAAAACCCATCAATCCCGAGACGTTTTTGCAGGAAATCCAAATATATCTGTGAACATTCTCGGCCTCCGTGGCCTGTAGAAGATGGAACACACCATGAGATTCCTGATCGTTGATGACAAGAAAGAAACCCTTCTGTTGCTAGAAACGCTCTTCAAAGGGAGTGGGCATAAGGTTATCTCCGTCCCTAATGGTGCAGAGGCCCTTCACATTCTTGCCGACCAACGGATCGACATGATCATCTCGGATATTCTCATGCCGGGCATGGATGGATATCAGTTGTGTCGCAATGTCAAAGGGGACGATAACCTGAAATCGATCCCCTTTGTGTTTTATACCGC
>JAYWMS010000248.1:0-1858 GCA_035873215.1 Nitrospirota bacterium
CTCCTTCCTGAATACTCCCAGCAAACTCTTGCCAGGCGGCTTGATGAAGAGTGGGTAGCTGATGCCATAATGGAAAACTCTTGTAACTTGGTCCGCTTGGTGCGAGCGTCACCTGAGTTCCCCCCATGGGCCTGTTGGTGTTCACCAGAACCTCATCACGAAGGCATCACTGCCGACCTTACATGGTTTAGTTAAGATGATGGTTCATGGCTGGTGAGGGTGAGGTTTTCCGTGGCTTTGGGGAACCGTGTTGGGTGCGGAGCACATGCCGTCGTTCTTCGATCAAACAGGCGGTCTTGTACCAGTATTGTTCCTCGAGCTTGAGTAAGGCCTCTCGGTTTTCAAAGGCGATCGCCTTTTCAATGAGCGGTTGGAATGTCCGGTCGAGTTGTTTAAACCTCCACCAGAGAGAGATTTTTCGGATTAATATGCCTACCATGATGACCCTCTCTTAAAATCCATTTAAAGATTGACAGATCAAAGATGCAGATATGTATAGCGCATATCCTCTTTGCTGTTTATCTTTCGAGATGGTCATGTTCCCGGGATAACAGGGCCTGTGATTGTTAGACCCTATTTCCGGATTAGCCCTCATATTTCTCAAACAAACAATCTATCGATATCGGTCAGTATCGATCAGCCAGCCCAACCTATCTGTGTACGACTCTGCCGTTTCGTGACGGGCGGACGGGCCGTCATATAACACCGATCCTATTGATTCAACGGTTGCCGAACCTGCCAAGACTCTTGAATCATACCGAGAAACTGCACCACTGCCGCCGTTCGTGATTCCACACCGAGCTTGGTATAGATATGCTCCAGATGTTTGGATGCGGTACGCGGGCTGATTTCCAAGATCAAGCCAATTTCGTTGTTCGTCTTTCCTCGCGCGACCCATTCCAGAACTTCCACTTCACGTGGCGTGAGCCCTCTTTCTTCAAGCAGGGACGAAGGATCCAATTGAGGGAGTTTTTGATCTGTTGATGCCGAGTCCATGGTGTCGATTCCTTCCTCCCCTGCGGGGCTTAATGAATTGATATAGATGCTGCGTTGTGACTCGCATCACATATCGCAACATGCAGGCCAAAGTGATTTTTGTCTGAGGGGATCAGGCCTAATTTTCGTAACGTATTGTTTTGTAAGGAGAAGGTTGATGGTTGGTGGGGCCATGTGTGTGTGTGAGCGCGCAAAATTGTGCCAGGAATCGTAAAGGATCATGACAAGACGAGAGGTGCGGGATAAGGAATTGATAAAAATTTACTGGTGGGTCAACGACTTGTGATCGAAAGCCGTCGTGTAAAAAAATCGGACGACTCCTTCACATTGTTTTGATATCCAAGGGAATATTGCGGAGAAAATTGACGGGCAGCAGTTTCAAAATAAGAGCAGTACGGAAAAGAACACCTAGCAAATCGGCGCATGGAGCCCTAGGAAGACAACGTAGCGGGATACACGTGAGGGGAAAATTCCGCGGGTGGGAGCCATCAATACCTCTGCAACAAGAGCCATGTTTGGAATTCTGACATCCCCCAAAAGAGGGGGCGGTTGTGTGGCGTGTTATCCCTAGAAACGGTTGGAAATCTCGGATCTCTTCAACGGCTGCTGAGGTTGCGAGGACTTTGGTGATCCAACTGCTGTTTCTAGGTTCAAGGGAATGACAGAACCTAAGAGTAGGGGTGGCATGGTCAATTCAAAAATGTCCGACACCTGGGGAGACAATAAGATTGAGGGGGGTGCCTATTGTCGAGTACAAAGCCAAGTAACAGAGAGGCCAAGGATAGGAATGCAAGGTTTAGTATGGGGGACCGGGTGTTTCCTTCTTATTCGTCGGATATGGCTCCTATGGGCATACGTCTTC
>JAYWMS010000274.1:0-6346 GCA_035873215.1 Nitrospirota bacterium
ACAATGTTTTGAAGTATCAGGACGAGCAAGTTCTATCATGAGCACGCATAATGTGGATGGGATGGACTATGTTCGAATGGCCTTACCCTACCCTGAAGATTGCGAGCTGGGATACTATCGATTGCAAGTGATGGCAAAGGGGCTTGCCAACCAGTTGGAGGGTGAAGCATTGATGATCGTGGCTCCCAAACAGTGTTATGTGCCCGAGATGCCTCTTCGTGCTTGGGGGTTGACCGCTCAACTCTATGGGCTTCGATCATCGCAAAACTGGGGTATTGGCGATTTTCGAGATTTGAGGACCTTGGCTGAGTGGGCGGGCCCTAAACTCGGAGTACGTACCCTGGGCTTAAATCCATTGCATGCCTTGACCCCGATGGTTATGAGTCCCTATTCACCTTCCAGTCGTTTATTCCATAACCCGCTGTATCTGGATATTGAAGGGATTGAGGAATGCCAAACTGCCTCGATACAGGAAAAAATCAGAAGTCCCGCATTTCAAGATCGATTAAAAGATTTGCGGGATTCTGAATCAGTAGACTATCAAACCATTCAGACGTTGAAATATGCCCTCCTGGAGGAACTATTCCTAAAATTCAAGGAAAAACATGTCTCGCAAGAGACCGAGCATGCTCAGGCATTTGAGCAGTTTCTGCATGAGGAAGGGCGAATGCTGGAACGATTTGCCGTGTTTCAAGCCCTTCAAGAATTCCACGAGGACACAACGTGGAAGGAATGGCCCCAGCCCTTTCAAGATCCTGATTCAGTTGAGGTGGCGGCATTTGGTAAGCAGCATCGAGAGCGAGTCCGCTTCTATCAATATGTACAATGGCAATGTACCAAGCAATTGCAGGCTCTTATGCAGACAATGACACGGACAGGCATTTCCCTGGGCTTGTATCATGACCTGGCAATTGGCATTCATCCTGATGGGGCTGATGCGTGGATGTTTCAAGGACAACTGGCCAAGGGTGTCGAGGTTGGCGCTCCCCCCGATACATTTAATTTGTCGGGTCAAACCTGGGGACTTCAACCGCCATTACCCGATCAGCTTCGACGGAGTGGTTATGAATTCATCCGAGACACCTTTCGCCACACCATGGAACATGGCGGAATTTTGCGAATTGATCATGCGCTTGGCTTGTTTCGTTTGTATTGGGTCCCGACCGGATCTTCCGGCAGTGAGGGTGCGTATGTGCACTATCGAACTGATGAGTTATTGGCGATCTTGGCCTTGGAAAGCGTGCGGTACCAAGTCATAGTGGTAGGGGAAGATTTGGGAACGGTCACGCCGGCCATCCGAAAGAGGTTGGCACAGGCGGGATTATTATCCTATCGACTCCTGATGTTTGAACGGTCAGGAGGCGGAGGATATCGTAGGCCTCGTCAGTTTCCTGCCCAAGCCTTAGTATCGGTCAACACGCATGACCTGCCAACACTTCGAGGATTTTGGGTAGGTCGAGATATTGATGTCAAGGAGCGAATTGGGTTATATCCTTCTGGTGATCGAGCCGATCAGGATCGCGTATTACGAAAACATGACCGACAAGCCTTACTTCAGGCGCTGGATAAGGAAGGATTGCTGCCTACTGACATCTCGGTTAGGACAGATGACCTGCAAACCTTGTCTGACGAACTATGTCGAGCCATCTATGAGTATCTAGCTCGAACTGCGAGCTGGGTGGTTGCCACCTCCATGGAAGATTTGCTGGGTGAGGTTGACACGCCCAATGTCCCAGGGGCCCATGATGGAACCTATCCTGTCTGGCGACGGAAGCTGAGGCGGTCGCTTGAAGAGATCCAACATGATCGGAAACTTCCTGAATTTGCCGCTGCGATTCACCGCGAACGCGAATGGTCTTTTCGTCGCGCATCCCATTAAACCTTCGCCAAAATTTTTATGATAGAACTGTTGAATTTTTGAAAAATTTTGAGGGCCATTCCCATCCAACCAATTGCATAAACCTATACCAGGAAGGGGCCTGTTCAAAAATATCCGTCCAGTAAGGCTGCAGGGGCTTTGGCGCCCGGAGCGTACGCGGAGTATGTGAGGACGACAAAGGCACGAGAACCCCGCTGGCGGAATTTTTCAACATGCCCCAATAGGAATCTCACGATTATGGCTCCACAGCTAATCATTCTTACCGATCTTGATGGCTCGCTCTTAGACTCCGACACGTTTGAACCTGCCGCGGCAAAATCCGCTATTGATGAACTAAATGCCCGCAATGTGCCTGTGATTTTCTGCACCAGTAAAACGCATGAAGAAGTTGAGCCCATTCGTCATACATTAGCGAATACCGCCCCTTTTATCGTGGAGAATGGTGGAGCGATCTACCTTCCGTTGGACTACTTTCCAGAGATCCCAACCCGGAGTCAGCAGCGTGGTGAGTTTCATGTGATTGAGTTTGGGACGTCCTATGGAAAGCTTCGAGAAGGTTTGCGGACCATTGAACACAAAGTGGGAATCCGTCTCAAGGGATTTGGAGACATGACCTTGGATGAAGTCGTGGCGACCACTGGACTCTCTCCCATCCAAGCAATGGCTGCTCAGCAGCGTGAGTATGATGAACCGTTCTTGGTAAGTGACCCATCAAAAATGTTTGAAATACGGCATGAAGCTGGTCAATTGGATTTGCTTGTTGTGGTGGCTGGTCGGTTTGCCCATTTGGTCGGCGGGACCCATAAAGGCCCGGCCTGTCGCGTGCTTCTCGACTTATATCGCAAACATTGGGGGGAGATTATTACGGCAGCATTTGGTGATAGCTTGAATGATTTGCCGATGTTGGAACAAGTGGATCATCCGTATCTTGTCGAGCAGCGTGGCGGGGGCTATCGAGAGGGGATTGCCTTTAAAAATCTCACACGATTAGAAGGAATTGGTCCGGAGGGATGGGCAAAGGGGGTATTCCAATTGATAGAATCTTGATCATTCTTGGAATCTTGCCTTTGCTCTGAGTTGTTTCTGAATCAACGTTTCTTGGATTCCTTTTTGATCAGGGTTAGCAACCCAAGTGTTACCTGTTGTCGCTGATTACGTGCAGAAGGGCTGTTGAATAAGGCAAAAATTTCTCAGGCCCGGCCGCACCCGAATACAGCTGATGGCTTGAGGGAAATAATGGGGGTGATTAAAACAGCATGGACCGCAAGGCCGTAGCTGCTGTTTCGGGCAAACCGAATAGGTCAGTAAGTGAGCACGACCAAGCAGCGAGAAGGCCGGTAGCGGAATTTTTCTATACACCCACGGATTATTGGAGGGGATCTGGTACCCAGTATTGATACAAGGTGAAAGTCGTGCCATCCTTAAAGATGGATTTTTTAAGAAGGACGAGTTTGAATGGGACTGTTGAATGATCCCATACTTCAGCTTGTTCATGCGCCCCCATTTCGGTTCCTGACAACCAAGAAGATAACGAGCGGGTTAAAATAGCCTGCGCAGTACTCCATAAGAAACTGTTGCAATGCTGATGTTAAGGCCATCGATGAGGCTGAATGTGCCGAACCAGAATAGATTGTGGATCTATGGAAAATCTTTTAGGGGGGCAACTTGTTGATCTCCGAGAAACCAATGATCAGTACGCCAACTGATCAGGTGGCAAACCAGCGTCCTAAGCCTTCGCTTGCCTGGAGAATCTTGAAGCGGTCCCTCTCTAAATTTCTATCCGATCATGGAACGTTCTTAGCTTCGGGTTTATCGTTTGATCTGCTTCTGTATTGTCTTCCGATGCCGCTTCTCCTGGTTTCGGGTTTTGGGTACACAATGGTCGGCTCGGACCGAGCCCTGTCGTGGGTGCAAGAAGGTGTGAAACGCCTTCTCCCTGGACTCCAAGAACCGTTTATTCAAGCTTTATCCTCGATTATGGCCAATCGGAATCTCCTGGGAGTGACAGGATTCGTGCTATTTTTTCTCTTCAGTAGTGCTGTGTTTTCTTCAATTCGGGTGGTCTTGAATGAGGTGTTCATGGTGAAGAATCCGCAGCCCTTCTTAAAGGGCAAGGGGAAAGATTTCCTGACGATGGGGTTGATGTCCCTCATGCTGTTTCTGGCCGCAGCACTGGCATCCGTGATGACGATCATCCAAACGATTGGAGCATCTGTCCCGGTTTTGTATGAGTTCCTCTCGCCATTTTGGTTGGTCCTGGGGAAAGTCTTAGGAATGATCTTCGTCGGCACGCTGTTTTATCTGCTGTATTGGATTTCCACTCCGGCAAAATTGAGTTCGATGGCCTTGTTGATCGGCTCGCTGACAGGCGCCGGCTTGTTTCAGCTCTCGAAATTCGCCTTTATCTGGTATGTGTCTGTCGCGGATGTGGTGACCTCCTTATATGGCGCACTGAGCGGGCTGATCTTCTTTTTTATTTGGATATATTATGCTTCGACGGTGTTTATCTTCGGGGCCGAGATCACGTGGGCGTATGACGAACTGCGGAAAAAAGAAAAAGACGATTCAATCGTGATTGGCCGGCTGACGAAGCAATAGGACCATATCCCCTTCATTCAGGCGTTCATCCCCCTGTAAATCCCTAAGGGAAATGATGTGCCCTCGGCGATACACCCTTAAGAGTACGTCAGGGAGCAGATCCCCAGCTGTTTTCCCCACATCTTGTGCCTGCACTCGTTCTTCAATTAGATCGATCCGACCACCTGCCGTGATGAGATCCTGAAGATATTGGGCCAAATGATGCGAGTCGACTGAAGCTGCCAGCATGCAGCCACCAAACGAGGCTGGCGTAATAATGGTATTGGCTCCAGCTTGTTTGAGCAGTTTCACGTTTTCCGATTCTTTGGCACTGACTAAGATTCTAATATCCGTGTGCAATTGTCGCACGGTCAAGAGAATAAGCGTATTTGTATCGTCTCGGCCTGTAGAAATGATCAAGGCTTTGGCTTTTTGTACTGCAGCATCCTGGAGAGCTGCCTCATGCGTGGCATCGCCACGGATCGCGACAATGCCCAATTCGACAGCGGCACGAACACGTTCATCGCGAATATCGATGGCTAAAATCTGCTCAGGATTCGTGCCTTTGGCGAGTAACTCCTTAATGGCGGCTAGGCCGGTGTGACCGACGCCGCACACAATCGTATGGTGTTCCAGGCTGGCTTTAAGTTTGGCCATGCGGTACCCCTCGGTAAATTGTTTTAGGGCCAGTTGATAAGCGGTGCCAAAAAACATGACCCAGACAAAGGCGCGCAAGGGCGTGATGACAAAGGCATCAATCATGCGGGCGCGAGGCGTGATCGGAACGATGTCTCCATAGCCGACTGTCGTGATGGTGACCATGGCGAAGTAGACGACATCAGAGAAAGAGATGTGGTTGTCGGCGTGATCTTGGAGTCCCTCTCGATCAAGCCAAAGGATGACAGTGAGGCATAGGAGAAGGATTGTGACGAGCAGGAGTCGAAAGCCGATCGTCCGCCAGGGATTCAGGTCTTCTGGCATGACCAGAGCCCGTTCAAAAAGAACCCGTGAGCGCGTTCGTGACATGAATTATGAGACTAACAATGGTCGGCGAGGAAATCAAAGGTCAAAATCTGGTTGTCGGCCTATCCGAATGGGAATTTACGAAATAGCCTCATGTACTCCCTGGCAAAGAAGGAATGGGCACAAGGCTTTTGACCGTGTAATCTATTAAAGGAGCTTGTATCCGGTGATAGCTTGTGACGTAAGGTCATGGCCTTAGCAAACTTGGATTGGAAGAGAATCAGGAATCATCACAGAATTCAGAATTTCGAATCTTTCCTGGACGGAACTAAGAGTATGGATCGCCAGTGCATACAAAGGGTAAACGCGCATGCCTGATTGGCTGACTGCTATCGAAAGATCATTCACGAGCAGTACGACATTATTGATCAGCTTTTTGCCGAAAGTCTTTGTGGCCCTCTTTTTGATCGTAGCAGGGCTCATCATTGGCCGTCTGCTCTCCGCAGGATTGACCAGGATTTTGCAACTGATCGGGTTAAACCGACTCCTCAGTCGAACTGCCATTCAAACAGTTCTCGAACGAACTGGGACACAAAAGTCGTTCTCTGAAATTCTCGGAGTGGTGGGGTTTTGGATTGTCTTTTTGCTCTTCTTGATCTCAGCGACTGAGACATTGGGTTTGGCTATTGTCTCACAGGCGCTCACAGGGTTGGCGTACTTCCTCCCTAAAGTCGGACTCGCGGTCGTGATCTTAGTGTTGGGCCTATTCGCCGCAAATTTTCTTCGAGAGGTCATCAGTTTGGCCTGTACATCGGCGGGGGTCTCACAAGGCCCGGTCGTTGCCCAGACCTTCTATGTTGGGTTGGCATTGCTGGTGGTGGTGACGGCGGTCAATGAATTGGGGATTGATACCACCCTTTTGAACAA
>JAYWMS010000377.1:0-6300 GCA_035873215.1 Nitrospirota bacterium
CTCTGTTCCCGCTCGCTTTCTGGTCGATCAACACCACCACCTTCCTCAGGGAAAAATCCTTGATGTCGCGGCTGGGTCAGGTCGCCATGCAGTCTGGTTGGCTGCTCAGGGTTATCAGGTCCACGCCATCGACCGCAATCAGGAGGCGCTGGAATCCGCCTTAACACAATCACAAGCGCGTCAGATCTCCACTCTCACGACTCAAGTCATCGATCTGGAGACAAATCCCCAAAAGGCTCCCTCGCTGGGCACAAATGTCTATGACGGCATCATCGTGTTTTTTTATCTTTTCCGCCCCTTGTTTCCATCGTTAATCCAGGCGTTAAAGCCTGGAGGTATCCTTCTGTATGAAACCTTTTTGATCGACAATCATCATCACTATCAACATCCGCGTCGGACCGAGTTTTGTCTGAACCATAATGAATTGCTCTCATTCAACACTAGCCTGCGGGTGTTGCATTATCACGAAGGGATTCAGGAGCACGATCCCGCAGACAGCCAGGCACCCTACACGGCCCAGTTGGTCGGACAGAAGCCGCTAGCCTAACTATCCTTCAGGAGTACACGAATCCCATGGGCCGCATCGACCTTCATCTTCATTCCACATTTTCTGATGGCAGCTTGTCTCCCACCGATGTCATTACATTGGGCCATACGGCTGGATTGAGAGCACTGGCCGTGACCGATCACGACACCATCGATGGATTGTCCGAAGCGTTGGAAGTTGGAGCCAGGCTGGGCATCGAGGTCATCCCGGGCATTGAAATCAGTGCGCGTTTCGAGGGACGGGAGGCACACATCCTCGGATATTTCATCGACTGGACTGATGCCACGTTATTGGAACGTCTGGAACAACAGCGTGCGTCCCGACATCACCGAAATCCACTCGTCGTGGAAAAACTTAATCAGTTAGGTCTGGACCTTACCTATGAGGAGGTGATCGCTACGGCAGGATCGGATTCCGTCGGTCGTCCGCATATCGCTCAGGCCTTGGTACACAAGGGCCATGTCCGGAGCGTACAGGAAGCCTTTGACCGGTACTTGAAGGATGGTGGGTCGGCCTATGTTCCCCGTGTCTTACCCGACGCTTGCGAGGTCATTCGTTGGATACGCGAAGCCAGCGGGGTGCCGGTGCTCGCCCATCCCCAATGGGTGAAGCCTCAGCACCTTCCATTAGCAACCGTCTGCCGTTCCCTCAAAGACGCCGGGTTGGTCGGCATTGAAGTCTTTTATAGTACACACACGAAACGACAAATATCGGAATTCCTAGAAATCTCCAGAACACTGGATCTCTTGATCACGGGCGGCAGTGATTTTCACGGCTCGGCCAAACCCGATATTCGAATAGGCTATGGAAGGGGAGATTTGAAGGTTCCGGAAAAATTACTGGAACCGCTGAGACAAGCAATTCCTCAGACAGCCTAATCGGGCTTATGCGGTCTAATCGTCAAAAAGGGAGCATCAAGAAAGGTGAGAGATAACGAGAGGGTTAGTTTTCAGGTGCTTCGACAATGTGGTTTTCAAACCGCGTACACCCCTCGGCTAATAACCGATTCGTCAGCATTTCTCCCGGCCATTCAATCGGCAGGTCTGCGGTAAAGACCCACACATCAGGGGATGTCCATATGGGACCATGGTCTTCCGGAAGATCGGGATCAAAGAGATCCGTCCAGACCGGCATGTAGACTCCATTTCCACATTGGGTGTGAAGATGGACGATGGTTCGACTGCGAACCGGTGGTTCCAAATCATGCCACACTGCTGCGGTTTCATCAGCTAAACGATGCAGTCTCACCGCATTCTGGGCATCAAACATGGCATAGGCGGCATAGACTGGTACTTCCAACATATTCGGTGCCATTGCGATTTCTGGACATTGCGCTGCCAACCCCTCAAGCAGGGCATCACGATCCTTATCTTCTATGGATTCCGGCAGCGATGAATCACTCGCGCCAATTAACTCGAACAACAGGAAGGCTGTGGATTCCACCGGCGGATGTAAGCGGGCGGCAATCGGTTGGCGACGTTGAGAATTCGCCATATTGGAAAGATGTTCATAAATTTTCTGAAGGGTTAAAAAATCGAATGTCGTATCCGTCAAGAGCCTTGGCTCTACGGTCACCACGGTGCCTACCGGAATGTGTAAATACCGCCGAAGGAGTTCGGCTGTCTCCACGGGACTGAGTTTAAGCTGAAGCGGTTGGGGCAAGTTAACCTTCAAGGGAATCTCCAAGGCACCCATGATCGCATACGCAGGTTTTTCCTCAGGTTCTCCTTCCATGAGAACGGCACACGATGCTTCAGCCAACAGGTCAAACAACCATTCGGCCATTTCTTCATCCAATGCAGCTAAAACCGTCAAGACATCGTGCTCACGGTCTTGCTCAAGTAAAGCTTGCAGGACTTCAAGAGCTAACTCTGAATCGCCGTGGTCATGGCGGCGAGCATTGATGAGATGAATTAAGTCCCGAGTTAAGGGATCTGGACGATACCAACTGGACATGGTGCTACCTTAGTGGCTTCCTTTTTCTTCCATATTCCGGTGGAGTTCTCTTCAATTGAAACTTGACCACGTTTTCGGCATTTCCGTCGGAAATCACAAGCATATCATTCGCCAATAATTTTGATCAGCACTCGCTTGCGACGACGACCGTCAAATTCCCCGTAGAAAATCTGTTCCCACGGGCCACAATCCAGTTGGCCATTCGTAATGGCGACGGTGACTTCCCGTCCCATGAGCTGACGCTTTATATGGGCATCCCCGTTATCTTCGCCGGTATCATTATGTCGATAGACCGACTCCTGTGGAGCCAGTTTCTCGAGAAAGTCGTCATAGTCCTTGAGTAGTCCAGATTCATCATCGTTGATATACACGCTCGCCGTGATATGCATCGCATTGACCAAGACCAAGCCTTCCTGAACACCACTCTTGCGCACGGCCTTTTCAACTTGCGGGGTAATATTAATATACGCACGGCGGGTTTTTGTCTCAAACCATAATTCCTCTCGATATGATTTCATGGCTGGTAGGCTGGAGAACGAATGCATTTATTGTGCATAAGGAAATCGAGTTATGCAAGGAAATTTACATAGGTGTGCGATGCGCAACTTACATGAATCCTTGATGTCCACTTTGCATCACACGTCCTATTTTTTCAAAATGGAAATCCAGTGTGGGTGTTCTGATGGTTTGGACATGGACTTCATCAACACCGCTCTCTATTTCTCAACAACATCATCTTCATCATTGCTTCGAATGCGATTGGACACATCATGACTTCCTCATTCTTGAAAACGGCATTCCGACTAAATGGGCGTGTTGAATATTCCTCTCACATGGCCCATACATACCCAAGACGAAATCGATATCAATGGCCGACGGGAATGGTCAAAAAAGCATGCCCTGAGTCTTTCTGAAGGGTCCGTCCAGCAAGGCCGCAGCCCTTTTGCCGTGCTCACGTACTGGGAGTACGCTCCGCGCGCCAAAAGGGCGAGAACGCCGCTGGCGGCTTTTTTCAACATTCCCTATTGAATTGACAGGATTTGGGAGGAGTGGTAAGTACACCAGCATAATGAAAAACACCAACTGCCATCGGCTCCTGATGATTCCCCACTTTGAGGGATGGAAGAGCTTCTGCAGTTTTGACTAAGTATCTGAGCTTCAACCCACTAAGGAGGGTGGCTTCATGACGCACGTGCTCCAATCTTTTTCGACTGACCCTTGTGGCTCAGGATGGTTGCTGTGGTTTGCACAGGAATCCAATCAAGATTTTGACCTGAATGATGATTTAGATGACTTTGATGATGAGCAACCTCAGCCACCGAGCCGACGCCCATTGATCATCATCCTCCTGCTTTTGCTGGTGGCAGGCGCAGGATACATCGCCATGAACCCACATTTGCTGTCCTCTATCACAAGCATGATTGCCGCTCCAGGCTCGCAAAGTGCTGACGATCCTATGTTGAACAGCGGGCCCGGAACCTCTCCATCTGCCGACCAGCCTCACGCCCCGTCCCCTACCTACCAGGAAGGAGAATTGGTTTCTGTTAGGGCTAAAGCCGGAAACCCTTTACCGATTTCGCTCAGTCGCGATGCACAAGGAACGGACCCTGGTCCCAAAGTACTAACTGGCGAACTCCTCACCATTGTCGATGGCGCTTTCGTCAATCAGTCCTGGATGTACCTGGTGAATACTAAATCCGGGGCAACAGGTTGGATTGACGAACATCAAATACAACCTCATTCCTAATATCTGCTTTCTGTCTGTTCGCCGCCTTCAACCCCACGACACTCTTACCTCATTTCCACAGGTGGGAATTCGAACAACTACCAAATCATGGAGCCCGTGGTCTCTTCAATATTACTTTGCCGAGCAAACAATACCTTTGCCCACCCACGCGTTTCCAAACATGCGACTACCCTCACCCCTTCTAGTCTGGGGCTGTTGAATATTACACTTTCTTGGCCAATAAATGCCCATGATAAGACGGGCATCATCAGTTGAAGGGAATGTTCAAAAAAGTCCACTTTGTCACCCGCCCAATCCCAAGGGCGCCAAGACGCCCTTTTCCACGGGCAAGGCCGCGGCCATTTTGACGCGGGGAGCGCACACTTTGTACGTGAGCGCGAACGCCGCGAAGAGCGGCAAGTCTGTGGGCCCGAAGGTCAGGCAAAAGGGCGAGAACGCCGCTGGCGGCTTTTTTCAACATTCCCAGTCGTGTTACCATTCGAGTCATGCCACTGATCACTCCGGCCGAAGCGCATGCCTACTGTGAACAAAAGACCAGGGCCAGTGGAAGCAATTTCTACTATTCCTTTCTGTTTCTGCCGAAGCGCAGACGGCAAGCGATGTATGCCGTCTACACGTTTTGCAATGAAGTGGATGATACTGTGGATCATCCACCACCAGGCACGAATCCTAAAGAGCAATTGACCCACTGGCGCCAGGAAATCACGGCGGCCTATCAGGGCCAGCCACGCTATCCTGTCACGATTAGTTTAGCTGACCATGTGTCTCAGCTGGATATCCCAGAGGAATACCTCCAGGAACTGATCAACGGGATGGAGATGGATCTGACGACGAACCGTTACAAAACATTCGACGATCTCTATCCTTATTGTTATCGGGTGGCTGGGGTGGTCGGACTGATTTGTCTGAAAGTGTTTGGCACACAATCACCTGCCGCAAAAGAGTATGCGGTCAATCTTGGACTGGCCTTTCAACTCACCAATATTCTTCGCGACGTCGGTGCCGACGCTGAACGTGACCGGATCTACCTCCCTTTGGAAGACTTGAACACTTTCGGCTGTACTGAGGAGGATCTCCTTGCGAACGTCTATTCTCCCGCCTTTGTCGAACTCATGAAATTTCAATCACAACGAGCACAAGGTTACTATCAAACAGCACTTAAGATTTATGCCACCTTATCAAAAGAGGATAGGCGCTCACTTCTCGCCGCGGAAATCATGCGAACCGTGTATTCAAGAATTCTGAAACGCATTCAAGCGCAACGCTATCAAGTCTTTGGCACACGGATCTCACTCTCTCCTTCCTATCGCTTAGTGCTTGCCGCCCGTTGCTGGTTCCGTGGGTTTCTACACAATCGACTTCTACCAGGACCATGAGTCTGAACGCATTGGTGATCGGAAACGACTTGGCGGCTCTCGTCACGGCGCTCCGGTTACAAGAATATGGATTGACCGTTCGCGTCATGGAGGTCCCTGTCACCACGGGATTGAACCCCCTGAGTCCTGCCGTCTTTCATGGTCCTTGCGAGCAGTCCGAAGCCCTCCTGAAACAAGTGGGTTCTGAATCAATACCTAGCTCTCTGAACACGGTTTCTCTCGAATTCTCATCCGC
Source organism: Nitrospirota bacterium (assembly GCA_035873215.1). Lineage (GTDB taxonomy): Bacteria > Nitrospirota > Nitrospiria > Nitrospirales > UBA8639 > JAYWMS01. The sequence goes on from JAYWMS010000377.1 coordinate 5,862, forward strand.
ATCCAACTCCACAAATACCTTTCGCTGCCCTTTCCTGCCCGCCCCATGGCATTCCCTGATCGGACTTGCTGGGTTTAGGGGACTTTCCTTGGGGGCCCGGTGGAAATTCTTAAATTATATGGAAAAGGTTTGGGAAGGCCGCATTCAGCTTTCACAGGACTTACACTTAACAACGGCTCAAGACTGGTTAAGTTCTTGTGGACAACACGACCAGGCACAGCGTCGGTTCTGGAATCCGCTCTGCTTGTTTGTGCTCGGGACAAACCTTGAGCACACAGCGGCATGGCCATTTATCGAAACGCTAAAACAACATTTCTTCGATACACGACGTCATTCCAAGATCAGAATATTCTCGGGAGGATTCGGGAACCTTCTGCTGAACCCCTTGAGAAAATATGTAGAAGGACTCGGGGTATCTTTCCTCCAGAATGGAAGGATC
>JAYWMS010000454.1:0-11450 GCA_035873215.1 Nitrospirota bacterium
CTTCCGATCTAGTCCGATCACCAATCGTAATATCATGATGCCAAAGTAAATCCCTCCGCCATATAAATACCAACTTCCTTTTCGTGACGCCACATTGATGGTGCCATGGATCAATCCCCAGATCACGGTAGTACAGAACCCGACGATTAGGACTTGCGAAGCCAATAACATCCCATAAGGCAATGCCCCACTTTGCCAGGCTGAAAAAGCCGGTAAAAAAGAAAGGGGATAGACGGCCTGAATCAGTTGGGCAAGGACACGAACGCAAAAGAGTGCAAGTAACATCGAGAGGACATATCCGTACTTACTGGATCGTGTTGTCTGGGGGTATTCAGGGAGAAGGCTCATTGGCTCAAGCGATTCAGCAAGGTGAATAGAAGCACGTAGTGAAAATGATAAGGTGCCTGTTGAATACCTCCCTCAACTTGTTCATACATGCACTAGACCAAATTGATATCAGCAGCCGAGGGGAATGGTCAAAAAAGTCTGTCCAGCAAGGCCGCAGCCAGCTTGACGCGCGGAGCGTACTCCCAGTACGTGAGCACAGCAAAATGGCGAGAACGCTGCTGGCGGCTTTTTTCAACATTCCCTTAAGAAATGGTAGCCAACTTCTGTGGAATTGTATAGGTTGTTCCAATCTGGTTTAGGACCTTTCCGCTTTTCAAAGAGAAAGGATCTGGTATAGTAAGGGTATGCATATTCTTTGTGTCCTCGCACTTTTCTTGGTATGGGGTATGTCTGGTTGTGCTTCCGGCCCAAGTCCAATTCCTGAATCCCTGCAATCTCAGGTCGATAAGAACGTGACGTTTCCTCAACTGCTGGACGATTCCGATGATCTTGTTGGAAAGGTCGTGGTCTTGGGAGGCCAAGTGCTCCAAGCTAAGCGGTTATCGGATGCCACACGCATTGAGGTCTTGCAATTGCCTTTGGATGATTCAGATCGCCCTGCCTCTCAGCGTCGGTCATCAAAAGGACGGTTCCTTGCGTTTGAACAGTCTTTCCTCGATCCGGCGACGTTGTCAGATCAACCACTCGTCACGATTGTGGGGGAAGTCACCGGCTTGGCTTCAGCCCAGTTAGATGATATCGAGTATCGGTATCCCACCATTGCCATCAAGCATCTGCACATTTGGGACGCTCAATCCGCCGAACAAAACCAAGGGTTCGGCATTGGCCTTGGTATTGGTGGAGGAGGGGGTGTTTTCGGCGGTGGTATCGGTATCGGAACCGGGTTCTAATTCCCCCAGTTTGCCTTCCCTTCAATGAGGCTTCTCCGCTTTCCCACTGCTCTCTGATCCCACAATGGCACACGAAGGTGGAGGAACGTCGTGTCGTTATTCTGCGCGTGGTGACTGGCGAATTGTTCTTTCCTCGATTGCCAGAGCAGCTTTCTCCTTTATACTTTCCTTGTACGTAGAACCCTTACATTCTGAGGTAAAAACCTTGACTATTGGTTCGTCCAATCTGGGCGTCATTGTGCTTGTTGACGATGCGCCGATAAACCTCGACATCCTTATAGATTCTTTTTCCGCTTACGGCTTTGAGTTGTCCGTCGTCCATGATGGGGAGTCCGCTCTGACGTTGAGTCAGGATTTGCGCCCGGACTTAATTCTGTTGGATGTCATGATGCCCGGGATGAGCGGATTCGAAACCTGTCGTCGTTTGAAAGACGATGTGCGGACAAAAGACATCCCGGTGATTTTCATGACAGACCCTTCTGACAACGTCAGTCCAGTGACGGGCTTCTCATACGGGGCTGTGGATTATGTGATCAAACCGCTGCAACTAGAAGAAGTCTTAGCCCGAGTCACGACGCACATCAAGGTGTGCATGCTTCAGGGGCAACTTGAGGAAACAATTTGTAACCTACAACAGGAAGTGGCTGAACGAAAACGTGCGGAAGCGGCGCTTCGGGAGACCATGGTGCTGATGGAAAAAACGAATTCGCGCATGCGCCATGATTTGGAGGCGGCGGCACGCGTACAGCATGCGCTGCTTCCTGATGCATTGCCGCAGATCCCAGGTGCGTCGTTTGCCTGGGTGTATCGGCCTTGTGCGGAATTGGGGGGCGACTCCCTCAATGTCTTTCCGTTGGACGACCGCCACATTGGTATGTATGTGTTGGACGTCAGTGGCCATGGTGTACCTGCTTCACTGTTGTCCGTTACGCTGAGTCGTGTGCTGATTCCACGAAGCGATCCTGCATGCTTGTTCGTGCGTTCGGATGGTTCGTCAGGGGTGAGCGCGTTGCGCTCGCCGGCAGAAGTCGCGACGCGGCTCAACCACATGTTTCCCATGACCGAAGAGACACGACAGTACTTCACACTCATCTATGGCATCCTCGACACGCAGGAGCGGACCTTTCGCTATGTCTGTGCCGGGCACCCGCCACCCATTGTGTCGGTTGAGGGACAAGAATCTCGCATATGCGAGGCGCGGAGTTTGGCTATTGGATTTTTTGAAGACGAACAGTATGAAGAAAGTGTGGTGGAGCTAGAGCCTCGGTCTCGAATTTATCTTTACTCTGATGGGGTGTTGGAAGCCATGAGCGCTGATCGGCAAATATTTGGGGAGACACGGCTTCGGTCGTCGATTGAATCTGCTCAGGGACGAGCACTCCAGGATGGTGTGGATTCGATCCTGAGCCAAGTCCTGACCTGGACCAGAACGGATCAGGCTCACGATGATGTGTCTTTGCTCGCGGTGGAACTCTCCTAATCGTGTGGGGGTTAGGGCGGGAGAAGAGCCCTGAACCTGATAAGGCGCGACGGTTGCGAATGTGAGTGACGGTAACGGAAACAAGAAGGCCAAGGTGCTACTCGAGCAACGTTTCCCAGCTCGTGCAAGGGTGCTCTGTCAGACTCGGTCAGCCGTTCGCGACTGTCTTGTGAACGATGGATGTCAATCCGTCGCGGTTGAGGATGTTGTCCTTGCGATCGATGAAGCCTGCCAGAACATCATTCGTCATGCGTATTGCGGAGAAACCGATCAAGAGATCCTGCTCCACATTACGCGTCATGAATCACAATTAGAGATTCACCTGCGGGATTTTGCACCGACCGTGAGCGCCGATTGTATGAAGCCGCGTGCGTTGGACGATATTCGCCCTGGTGGTTTGGGTTCTCATCTGATTCAAGAGATTATGGATGATGTTTCCATTGCGCCTTCCCCAAACGGACCAGGGAATGTCATGCGGATGACGAAGTGGGTAAAGCGGGATCCGTGACCTGTAATCCGTAATGGGTGATCTGTACCTAGTGAGGAGAAACAGGTCAGGAGCGACGAGCAACCTTATATTAAATTTTTGGAGACGGAGGCAGCTATGGAACATACAGTACGGGAGGAAGGCGGACGCTGCATTGTGGCATTGAGTGGGGAAGTGGATTTGGAGCAATCCCCGAAGGCACGACAAGTGTTACTCGATGCCGTGGAGCGTAGTTTGCCCGTGCTCGTGGATTTGGAAGCCGTGAGCTACATGGATAGTTCAGGTATTGCTAGTTTGGTTGAGTCGTTTCAGCGGGCAAAGAAGCATAGCGTCGAATTTTCCTTGGTGTGCGTAAACCCCTCTGTGTTGCGTGTACTCAATCTAGCACGTCTCGATAAGGTATTCACGATCCATGAAACTGTCGAACAAGCACTCAATGCCAACGTCTGACCGCCCGCCTCATTTCCTCATTCAAAAAGTTGAATCGTTGGGCCGAAGCACGACGCGATGGGTGGAGTCCCTAGGGTTCGGTACCGCCCTCTTATATGAAACGACCTATTGGGTGCTCATGGGACATCGGCGGCATCAACCGGTTCGTGTGGCGTCCATCTTTTCGCACATGATGGAAATCGGGATCCACGCGGTGCCGATTGTCTTGATTCTCTCGCTCACCATCGGCCTGATGCTGGCGATTCAAGGCATCGACGCACTGAAGGATTTTGGAGCCGAACACCAGGTGACGCTAGGAGTCGCACTCTCGGTCACGCGGGAGTTTGCCCCCTTGATCACCGGAATCCTGGTGGCTGGTCGGTCAGGATCGGCGTTGGCAGCTCGCCTCAGTACCATGACAATTAATAACGAAATCGATGCATTACGCGTGATGGGAATTAACCCGATTCGGTATTTGGTCGTGCCGAATTTGCTCGCGATGGTGGTCATGCTTCCTGCACTGACCTTGTTTGCCGATCTTGTCGCCCTGACCGGGGCGGGCTTGTATATATCTGGAGATCTGGGCATTTCGCTGGGGATGTATGTGAACCAAACGGTTCAGTTTCTGGATGCCGGAGATGTGTTGCATGGGTTGACCAAGAGCGTTGCCTTCGGTGCCTTGATTGTCCTCGTTGGCGTGGTGAATGGTTCCTCAGTGACGGGTGGAGCGGAAGGCGTTGGGCGTGTGACCACCAATGCCGTGGTGCATTCTATTCTTGCGATTATTCTGGCTGATCTGATCATTGTGTTCATGCTGACTCGGTAAGGATGATCGTGGTGTCGTCAACAACAGAACAACCTCCAGTGATCGAAGTGATCGATTTGGTGAAGCATTATAGCTCCCGCAAGATTCTCAAAGAAGTGAATCTGGCCGTTCATCAGGGTGAGATTATGGTGATCATGGGAGGCAGCGGATCGGGCAAGAGCACTCTACTGCGTCACCTTATTGGGTTGGAACGACCGACATCCGGAACCATTAAACTCCTGGGGCAGGATATTGGACAGATGTCTGATCAAGAGATGACACGGTTCTACCGGAAGTTGGGTGTGGCGTTTCAGAGTGGTGCGCTCTTTAGTTCAATGACCGTGGGGGAAAACATCATGTTGCCCCTCCGAGAGCACACCGACCTAGATGAAAAGACTATGGAAATCATGGTCCGGCTCAAGCTGGAGGTGGTGAATCTGGCCGGCTTTGAAAATCTGATGCCATCAGAGCTTTCCGGTGGGATGCTGAAGCGGGCGGCCTTTGCCCGGGCGGTCATTATGGACCCGACCCTACTTTTTTGTGATGAGCCGTCAGCGGGACTTGATCCAGTCGTATCCTCGTCACTGGATGAGCTGATTTTACGGCTTCGGGATGCCTTGGCCATGACGATTGTCGTTGTGACCCATGAGCTTGAAAGCGCGTTCCGGATTGCCGACCGCATCACTGTCTTAGATCGAGGATCGATTTTGACGATCGGGTCCGTTGAGGAGGTTCGGGCGTCCGATAACAAGCGAATCCAAGATTTGTTGAATCGCCGATTTGAGGAAGAGGCGCTAGATCCCGATGAATATCTTGCAAGGTTGACTGGGGAACCGGTTTAGGATCGGAAGGGATTTCATTACCTACTAATTGTCTAAGACCTATGAGGGATGCTCAAAAAAATTATGTTGTGGTCGGAACATTTCTCCTGGTCCTGGTTGCGGCACTGATCGTGTGGTTAGGGGTCCTGTCCGGTGGCGCCGCATCCTCGGAGGCCTACTACATGGAGTTTGAGAATGTGATGGGCCTAAAGAAAGGCGTGCAGGTGTTTTATGAGGGATATCCGGTAGGACAAATCGAACAAATCGCACTCAAGCATGCTCCTGAGACGCCAGGGTATCGATTGGATGTGAAGATCAAAAAAGGTTGGGGAATTCCAGACGACAGCCGTGCCGTGATCACACAAGCGGGGTTTTTATCCGCGGTCGTGATTGATATTCAGGCTGGAGCGTCAAATCAGATGCTACCGCCGGGTGGGCGAATCCCCAGCGTTGGAGCCACCAACATTTTAGCGACCGTCTCCATGGTAGCTGGCAAATTAGGTGAACTCACCGATACGAGTATTAAGCCAATCTTAGATCAAATTATGAAGGGGACCGGTTCACTCCAAACGCTGACAAAGGATGCCCCGGTCATTCTCGAGAACTTGAAAACGTTTACCGTTCAGCTCAATAAGTCCGTCGAACATGTCAATGCGCTCCTGGATCAGAACGGGGGACGCGTGGATACGATCCTCGCGGATTTTGAGGAGGCGTCAGGGAACGCAGCCAGTCTTTCCGCAGAGGTCCGACAGACCGGAAAACGACTTGATACCTTATTGGTCTCGATGAATACCCTCATTGAAAAGAATAAAGGAGAGATCGATCATTCGGTTGCGGACCTCCACCACACGCTGGAAGTGGTAGCCAGTCATGTTCAAGAGATCAGCTACAACCTTGAATCCACCACACGTAATCTCAATGAGTTTACCGCAGAGATCCGTCGAAACCCGGGTACCCTTATTCGTGGGCGAGATTTTCATGATGACTTGGAAGCGAGGAATCGATGACGGCGTCTGCTAATCGTGTGTCCCGATTACCGGTTTTGTTGGTTGTCAGTACGTTGGTCTTACTGGGCGGTTGCCTCAGTGTCGGAAAGGCGCCGTCGGACCATTTTTATCGGTTGGAGTTAACAGCTCCTGACCTCCGATTTGATTCGTCGGTGTTGCCTGGAACGATTCAAGTCACACGACCATCTGCGGATGCGTTGACCGGTGAACGGTACCTTCTCTACCGCGAGAATGGTCAGTCGATGCAGGTCCGTCATCATCCCTACCACCAGTGGATGGACTCCCCGACACTCATTATCCAACAGGAAATAGCCCGCTATCTGCGGAGTTCAGGGCTTGCAGACCATGTGGTGACTCCTGAACATCGAGCAAGAGTAGACTATCTCTTGTCATGCCGTATAGCGAAATTTGAGCGCGTACTGGACGATTCCCCTCGGGTGGTGATGGAACTCGAAATTGGCCTTACCCATATGAGAACCCGGGAACCACTCCTTTTTCAAAGGTATCGGGAAGAACACCCCACGCGTGGTAAGGGGGTGGCAGCATCCATTGAAGCCTACGATCAGGCACTGGCAAAGATCCTCAAACGGTTTGTCGCCGATGCTTCCAACATTCCGTTGACGGCAAAGGTAGAAGAGAGTCATTAAAAGGTTTGGCACCCAACTTCTGTGCTTCCTTACTTCGCGCATTCCGGACAAAATTATGAGAATAATGTCCGTGTGCAGGCATTTACTCCTGTCACCTATCTCAAATTGTGTCCCTGCAAAAGAAGAGTGCCTATGATTACGCACCCTGCCTCAAGAATCCCATTTTTTATCGTTGGATTCACCCTGGTTCTGATGGTTCCGGTCTGGGCAGATTATCAAGCCGGTGAAGATGCCTACCTAGCGGAGGATTATTCGACCGCAATGCGAGAATGGGCACCGCTGGCAGCTCAGGGGAATGCCCAGGCCCAAAACATGGTGGGATATATGTACCGGTTTGGGCAGGGTGTGCCCCAAGACTATGAATTGGCACGAAAATGGTACCGGCGAGCTGCAGACAGTGGGAATGCACAGGCCCAAAACAATCTTGGGGCTTTGCATCGATACGGTTTTGGGGGAAAGAAGGATTACCAGGAAGCGTTCCGATGGTTTCTTCGTGCTGCTGAACAGGGAAGTGGAGGAGGTCAAAACCACGTTGGCTTGATGTATTACAAAGGTGAGGGCGTGCCACAGGACATTGTTCAAGCTTTCAAATGGGCATGGTTAGCGGCAGAGCAGGGCTTAGACCCGGCTATACAAGCTTTGGATATTCTGGGAAAAGAAATGACACCCGCCCAGATTGCTGAAGCGAAGCGCCTTGCATGGGGATGGCGGCCAAAAGGAGAGGAAGTTGCGCTATAGGAAAACACGTGTGAGTATGTTTTTAATGAATAGGGTTATGTGCAAATCTTTCTGATTCGTGAATTAACCTCCATTCACAATCAACCGATAGTTCTTCCCAAGGTCGTATTTTAATAGTGGGAAAGATTTTTCATGGTTGTGCCAACTAGATTCTTTAAACTCGTGTACATTATCGGCGGATGGGTTAGCCTCATCCTTGGGGTCATCGGCATCTTCCTTCCGCTATTACCAACGACTCCATTTGTCCTGCTCGCCGCCTTTTGCTTTTCCAAGAGCTCGCCGCGGTTACACGATTGGCTCATCCATCAGCCCACCTTTGGTCCTTTGATTCGCAACTGGGAGCAGCATGGAAGTATTAGTAGGTCTGCAAGAATTGGGGCTACTGTCTCCATCGTGGTGCTATTCTCCATCACGTTTGTCGTGGTGAATGTCGGATTAGTCATCAAAGGGAGTATTAGCCTCATTGGTCTGGGTGTTCTGGGTTACATATGGACAAGACCCCTACCAAGTGGTGAACAAACTCTTCAGCCGCAGCCGGTCCTCGAGTAACCCTCAATTTAAATCCTTTTCGCAACATTGTTTTTCCTCTTAAATTAGGGGGAATGTTCAAAAAGGCCCATTACTTCACCCGCCCAAACCCAAGGCCGCCAAGACGCCCTTTTCCACGGACAGGCCGTGGCTCCCTTGGCACCGGGAGCATACAAGCCAGTATGTGAGCATGACAAAGGAACGATAACCCAGTTTCTAGAAAGAATGTTGATCGGCTCTGGGCGTGTAGTCCTAATTAGAACCATAGTTAAGGAAGGTGAATTCGCGTTGTTTTTCACTCTTAAGACCAGGATCGAAAGATCCTTTAACTTCTGGATGTACTCGTCTAACTATGCTACATATGCCGCGGAATGGGTCCTACGAAATCATTTGGTCACATTCCGGGCACGCTCACTTGAATCGGTGAGGATTTGTTGCTCATTCAAGTCAAGTTGTCATGGTCAGTCATAAAAATGGATCTAAATTAGGAGAAATCTGATGATGCAGACCGCCAGTTATGCGGCCAAGAAAGCAGGAGCCTCGCTCGAACCGTTTGCTATTGACAGGCGTTCGGTAGGGGAAAACGATGTTCTAATCCAAATCCAGTATTGCGGGGTTTGCCATTCTGATATTCATCAGGTTCGCGATGAATGGGGAGGATCAATTTTCCCAATGGTTCCGGGACATGAAATTGTAGGCACGGTTGTCGAGGTGGGACGAACCGTCAGGAAGTTTCGTGAAGGTGATATAGTTGGAGTCGGATGTTTTGTGGATTCGTGCCGGACCTGCCCATCATGCCGCCAGGGGGAGGAACAGTATTGTGCTCAAGGAATGACCCTGACGTACAACGGTCTCGATCAGCAGGGGCAACCCAACTATGGTGGGTATTCCAAGCACATTGTCGTCGATGAGAATTATATACTAAAGGTGCCACCATCCCTTTCGCGAGAAGGAGTGGCCCCGCTTCTCTGTGCCGGCATCACGACCTATTCGCCCTTGCGACAATGGGGGGTGGGAAAGGGGTATCGGCTAGGCGTCGTCGGGCTTGGTGGTCTCGGACATATGGCCGTGAAGTTCGGACGAGCCTTTGGAGCCGAGGTGACAGTGATGAGTCATTCGGATAGGAAACAACAAGATGCGAACCGGTTGGGCGCGACCGATTTTGTCAATACGACGCAGGAAGGTGCGTTGACGCGTCTGAATGAGCAATTTGATTTTCTTATCGATACGGTTTCGGCGCCGCATGACTTCAACGTGTATCTGAATCTTCTAAAAAGAGATGGGACGATGATTCTCGTAGGTGCACCAAGCGAGCCCGTCGGACTCTCAGCATTCGGCCTCATTTTGCGACGGCGACGGCTCGTCGGGTCACTGATCGGTGGGATTCGAGAAACGCAGGAAATGTTGGAATGTTGTGCGAAACATGACATTACCTCTGATGTGGAGGTGATTCCAATTCAACAGGTGAATGAAGCCTACGAACGGGTAGTGAGTGGTGACGTCAGATTTCGTTTTGTGATCGATCTGGAAACGTTACAGTAGGAATAGCTATACCATTGGCGTGTCCCTCTTCGGAGTTTATCCAGAGCAATGTCGAAGGGCTCTGGACATGCTCTTTTTCAACATCCGATTAGGCTGGCGGGAGAAGCGGGCCAGCCCATTGTCCGGAAATCCGTTGAACATCCACGAGATTGTTTGGCGGACCAAGATCGGCCATGAGTTTGGTATCAATGCGGCCGTGACTCACCAACAGCAAAGCTGGTTCGGCGATCCCTGGGGGCTTAAACCAATACCAACCTGGGCAATCCGGAAGAGGGTCACGCCAGGATGGCACGATATGCCGGAGTTCACGTTCCAGCTTTGCCTGCACCTGTGTGGAATCATGGGGGCCCAACAGGGATTTCAGTGAATCATACAAGGCTTCGGCATGGACACGTAAAGTCATGGAGGAACCTCCGATTCTGAATATGGTGCGGGTTATGCCATCATTCCGGAGCCGAGTAAAGCACGGTTGATGCTCCCTCTCCGCTATTGTCTATTTCCTTTCCTATAGTTTCAACCTGTCAACCCGATACAGTTTGACATGATGCCAATTGAACTCAACAATGGAAAACTTCGTGTGCGGGTAGTCCCGGAGATTGGCGGCTCGATCATTGAGTGTGCCGTCCATCGAGAGGGACAGTGGATATCGCTCATGCGCGAGGGGGAGGATCCCCTCACCAAGTCTTCTAATGCCTCAAGCTTTGTCCTGATTCCGTATTCCAATAGATTGCGCGATGGGCATTTCACATTTTCTGGGAGGTCCTACCAACTTCGGGATGAGGATAAGCATGCCATTCATGGAGACGTGCGTGATCGGCCATGGTCCGTACAAGAGCGGACGAAAAATCACGTGATATTAGATTTCGATTCGCGCAATGTCGCGAATCTGAACTTTCCATTTCCGTTTGCTGCGCGGCTGTCGTATCTGTTGGAAGACAGCAGTCTCTTAAGCCGCATCGAACTGATTAATTCAGGGACAGCCAGCATGCCCGCAGGGTGCGGGTTTCATCCCTATTTTAACCGGCGTCTGCCGGGGTCAACAGGTGAGGTGGAATTGCAGCTAGCCGTAAAGGCTGTCTATCCGGGCGAGACTCCCCTGCCCACAGGTTCGGCGGTGCCTATCGAAGCGTATCAAGACTTTTCTAGGCAACGTCCTCTAGATGTTGAGCTGGATCATTGTTTTTCAGGATGGAGCAGACAGGGGGTGATTGAATGGCCCGGTTCGGGGATTACCGCACGGATCGAAGCGGAAGCCAGCATGGAACATGTCATCGTGTTTTCGCCGCCAGGCAAGGAGTTTTTTGCAATCGAACCTGTGACGAATGCCAATGATGGCTTCAATTTGTACGCAAAGGGCGACATGAACTGTGGTGTCGTTGTCTTACAACCGAGCGAGTCGTTGACGGCTGGTTTTCGAATGCAAATTGATGTCGGTCGTGTTTCAGTTAACTAATCCCTCTCCCGAGATGTTCGACAATCCTCAGTCATCAGATCCTTGCTTGACGACGACCTGTTAAACTCGGCCTGCAATAAGAAAACTTGACGATTTGACTCTGCTGTTGAAAACCCACTCACTCACACCTCCAAAATAACTTAATACCTCATCTGTTAATCTTCCTTTCCATTAACCTCGAGTTGGTTTGATTTGGATGCGCGAGTGTGCCCCAAAGCAAAAAGTCTCATTGCCTGCCGATAATAACACCTGGATTGAAAGACTGCATGATTTAA
>JAYWMS010000460.1:0-2604 GCA_035873215.1 Nitrospirota bacterium
TGGCGGATATATGGTTGGAACGTACATCACCACCAAGTACGTGTTCGACCTCAAGGACGAAGATGTCTTCTTTTGCGTGGCCGATCCAGGATGGGTCACGGGACATAGCTACATTGTCTATGGCCCGCTCCTGAATGGCGCGACCATTCTGACAGCGGAAGGCAAACCTGATTACCCCAATCCAGGCCGCTGGTGGGATCTCATTTCAAAATATGGCGTCTCGATTTTTTATACCACGCCAACAGCCATTCGCTTACTCATGAAATATGGTGAGGACTGGCCCAAGAAGTATGACCTGTCGACCTTACGAGTGCTAGGGTCAGTCGGCGAACCAATCAATCCCGAAGCCTGGGAATGGTTCCATCGTGTAACCGGTGGCGACAAGCCCATCATGGACACCTGGTGGCAAACCGAAACGGGATCGATCCTCGTGACTCCACTTCCCTGCGTGCCATTAAAACCTGGCTCCGCCACACGTCCATTTTTTGGCATCGAAGCGGATGTCGTCGATAAGGAAGGAAATAGCATCGGCACTGGCGGAGGGTTTGCCGTGATCAAAAAACCCTGGCCATCCATGATGCGGACGATCCACAAAGATCCGGATCGTTATCTCAGCTATTGGAACAACATTCCCAATTGCTACACGGCGGGCGATGTTTGTCACAAGGACGAGGACGGCTATTTCTGGTTCATGGGCCGTGCGGATGATGTCGTGAAGGTGGCAGGCAACCGTATTGGGACGGCAGAAGTGGAAAGCGCCTTAGTCAGCCATGAGGCCGTCGTCGAAGCCGCAGTGATCGGCAAGCCGCATAAAACTGCAGGGGAAATGATCAAAGCCTTTGTGATTTTAAAACAAGGCCAATCCGAAGGTTCGGAATTGACCAAGAACCTTAAAGCCCATGTTCAATCAGAATTAGGAAAAATCGCCGTCCCACGAGAAATCGAAGTGGTTACATCACTCCCCAAAACCCGATCAGGTAAAATCATGCGCCGTGTATTGAAAGCCAAAGAGCTCGGCCTAGACCCGGGAGATATTTCCACGTTGGAAGAATAAATGCATCCCCCCAAAAAGCCGGTTGCTTCTTTAAGCAACCGGCTTTGCCTTTATCTGCGCATTACCTTCCAAACTTCAAACCTGTTCCTGATCTTTTTTTCACCCCAACAGCACAGCAGAATCCGCGCCGGGAGTTGGCTGGGATGCGCCGTTCCTGTTTTCAAGGGGCAAGAAGCCTGGAGCTTTGCTCAGGACCGTTTTCAACACTTCTTCAATAGACTCCACCAAAACAATCTCCAGTTCCGACCGCACGTTTTCCGGCACATCTTTCAAATCTTTTTGATTGGCTCTCGGCAAAATAATGCGTCGGATCCCGATGCGGTGAGCCGCCAAGAGTTTTTCCTTAATCCCACCAACGGGCAACACCAACCCGCTTAAACTCATCTCACCCGTCATGGCCGTATCTTTGCGTACAGGAATGCCAAGTAAAAGCGAACCCAACGCTGTCGCCATCGTCACCCCAGCCGAAGGGCCATCCTTGGGAATGGCCCCTTCCGGCACGTGAATATGGAGACCATTGTCTTGAAACAGGGCCGTATCGATGCCCAACGCCTTAGCCTTCGACCAGAGATAGCTTCTCGCGGCCTGAGCGGATTCCTGCATGACTTCGCCGATCTGTCCGGTGATCTTCAGGTCGCTTCCTCCCGGCAATAGCGTGCTTTCAACATACAGCACATCACCTCCTGATTCCGTCCAGGCCAATCCGGTGGCGACCCCAACCGGAAGGGTCTTTCTGGCCTCCTCTGGCATGAACCGTTCAACCCCCAACCAATCTCCCAATTCCTCTAACCGAATGACCAGGGGACCAACCGGTTGGTCTGCAGGAGCCTCAGTTAAATGTAACGCAATCTTGCGGGTCAATCGTCCGAGCATCTGTTCAAGTTGACGCACCCCGGCTTCCCGAGTATATCGCTTGATGATGTGGGGAATGACATCCTCATCCAAAGTGACAGGACGCTCCGTGAGTCCGGCCTCTTCCACTCGTCTCGGCCACAAGTACCGCTTGGCAATTTCCAATTTTTCTTCTTGGCTGTACCCAGCTAAGCGAATGATTTCCATGCGATCCAGTAACGGATTCGAAATTGGATCCAGGGAATTGGCTGTGGTGATGAACATGACTTTGGACAGATCAAACGGCAAGTCCAAATAATTATCCCGGAACGTATGATTTTGTTCGGGATCCAGAATTTCGAGAAGGGCCGAGGCAGGATCTCCTCGAAAGTCTTTTCCAACCTTATCGACTTCATCCAACATGAGAACCGGATTTTTGGCATTCGCCCGCCGGAGTGCTTGGATCAACCGACCCGGCATGGCTCCCACATAAGTCCGTCGATGTCCACGTAATTCCGCTTCATCGTGAAGGCCGCCCAGGCTGAGCCGTTCAAAAGTGCGGCCCAATGCACGGGCGACAGATTGGCCAAGACTGGTTTTCCCGACCCCCGGAGGTCCGACTAAACAGAGGATAGGGGCCTTGGCCGACGGGTTCAATTTCAAGACGGCTAAATGTTCCAGGATGCGTTCTTTCACGTCTTGAATGCCATAGTGGTCCT
>JAYWMS010000466.1:0-3072 GCA_035873215.1 Nitrospirota bacterium
CGCCCTGGAATTATACGTGAAACCGTCACTGTGGACGCCTCAATGGCTGTTCCAAACAATGCTTGAGCACGAACTAACCGAGCATTTTCACAAACTTCGTCATCAGGTTCTCGCCCGCCAACGAGCCAAGCACCGTCCCCCGGTTATTTCTGCCGTACGCGACTCGCGATGAAGGGGACCTGTTGAAAAAGCCTGTCCTGAGCAAAGTCGAAGGGTCTGCCAGCGGCGTTCTCAGGCCTTTGTAATCCTCACGTACTCTCTGTACGCTCCAGGCACCAAAGCCCCTGTGGCCTTTGCCCGTGGAAAGGGGCGTCTTGGCGCCCCTGGGTTTGGGCGGGTGAAATAGTGGCCTTTTTTCACAGGCCCCTGGCTAGTGATGTTTCTAAGAATTGGTCAAATGGGATCGGCTTTTTGAAAATTTTGCATTATTGAATACTCCCATGAAGCGCGTTTCCAATCCGCAGAATCCCTTTCTTTCAGCTCAACGTGATCTACTAGATCCAGCGCCCCATGTCACGACCGAGGTTTTCGAAGAAAACACACGTACCATTCTAAGTCCTAACAATAGCCCCGATCTCCCGTTTCGCTGGAGCGTGAATCCCTATCGTGGGTGTTTTCACGCCTGCGCCTATTGTTATGCACGTCCTACTCACGAGTATTGGGGATTCGGTGCCGGGACGGATTTTGAGTCCAAGCTCATCACCAAACCCAATGCAGCAGAACAACTTCGTGCGGCATTCCTGAAACCATCGTGGACTGGTGAACTCGTACTCTTTTCCGGAAACACGGACTGTTACCAACCCTTAGAAGCCACTTATGCACTGACTCAAGCCTGCTTGACCGTCTGTGCGGAATTTCGAAATCCAGTCGCCATCGTTACCAAATCGGCATTAATTCAACGCGACCTCGATCTCTTGAAACGGATCCATGAACACGCGTGGATTCAGGTCTTCTTCAGCATCCCCTTTGCCGACAATGACACCGCACGAAAGGTTGAAACGCAGACACCCTCTATCACCAAACGCTTAGAAGCCATGGCTACACTGTCGAAAGCTGGCATACCGACGGCTGTCTTACTGGCTCCGATCATTCCCGGCTTAAACGAACAAGATATACCGGCCATCTTGCATATGGCCCGGGTCGCAGGTGCATCCGACGCATCCTATACACTCTTACGACTCAATCAAAACGTGGAACCCGTCTTTCTTGAACGTATGACCAAGGCCTTTCCTGATCGAATCAAAAAAATCGTGAACCGCTTGCAGGAAGTCCGAGGGGGTGCGGTTTCCGAACAGCAATTTTTCAAGCGGCATCGTGGCCAAGGCCCCACATGGCAGACCATTAAGCAACTTTTTGAATTTGCCTACCGAAAAGAAGGCTTCCCTGGATTGCCGGATCAACCCCTCCCACACACTTTCACTCGTCCTGAGCCTGCCCAACAATCCATTCCTTTTTAGTCCGTCCGCGAGAGACATCGCAGAGCGCTAGCATGTGATCAGTCGTGCCCACGTGCTGACCTGTAAGACCCGTTAAATTTTTCTCTCCGTTGAATCATCTTAAAATCCTGGTTTGCAGAACTGAGGCTGGGATCGTTAGTATCATTATCTTGTGTGCCCTTGACGGCACGCCACCATGATAACCCTGCCTGTTGTGCTTCATTGAGCTCGATCAGGATAGAAAGGATTGATCCATGCCAAGAATCGGTTGGATGAAGCTGCTCGTGTGGACCGGAATCATCCTGATTGGGTTGTCAGGATGCGAAGAACCCAAAACATCTTTAGACCTGAAGATCGTGGAAGGCGAAAGCTTAACCCAGCAAGGTCGATACAAAAACGCGGAGGAGATACTCACAGAGGCGCTGAAGGAACTGGAACCGTTGGGAGAACAAGACCCCCGTTTGGTCACGACTCTCACCAAGCTCGCTATTGTGTACGACATCCAGCGACAATACGACAAAGCCGAACCGCTGCTCACCCGCATCATATCGATCAATGAAAAGACGCTTGGTGAAAAAGATTCTGGATTAGCGATCAGCTTGAGCCATCTCGGCGCACTCTATCACGCCCAACAGCGCTATGATCAAGCCAAGCCCCTGTTTGAACGAGCCTTA
Source organism: Nitrospirota bacterium (assembly GCA_035873215.1). Lineage (GTDB taxonomy): Bacteria > Nitrospirota > Nitrospiria > Nitrospirales > UBA8639 > JAYWMS01. Next base: position 2,111 of record JAYWMS010000466.1, read on the forward strand.
CGCGTTCGGGAATCCGCGCATGGACCTGACCATGTCGAGGCAATTGTAGATCTAAAAAATCTCGCGGGACTGCATGCCTCACAACAACAATATGATCAAGCCGAACCCTACCTCCTTCGTGCTCTGGCCATCATGGAACAATCGGTGGATTCGGACACCCCAGCTTTGGTCGAACCATTAAACAACCTCGCCTTGCTGTATCAGGCCCAGAAGGCTTACGACAAGGCCGTCCCGCTCCTGGAGCGAGCCATGGCTATCAATGAAGCAGCTATGGGACCGGATAGCCCGGGGTTAGTCGGAAGTCTGAATAACCTAGCCCTTGTGTTCATGACCCAAGGAGCCTATGACAAGGCTGAACCACTTCTCCTTCAAGTCCAATCCATCAATGAACAAGCGCTGGGACCAGACAATCCGCGGCTTGCGAAAAGTCTCAGCAACCTCGCCGAACTGTATCGCATACAAGGTGAGTACCAGAAGGCAGAACCCTTACTGCAATCGGCACTGAAGATTAATGAAGAGAAGTTTGGACCGGAAGATTCTAAGATTGCCAATCTTGTCAACAACCTTGGCCTGGTTTACTACAACCAATCGCGGTATGAACAAGCCGAACCCTTGTTGACGAGAGCCATCGCTATTCACGAAAAGGCCTACGGTCCCGATCATCCCCTTGTAGCCCGAATGCTCAATAACTATGCCGCCCTGTTGCGAAAGACAAACCGGAACGCAGAAGCCAAGACATTTGAAGAACGGGCAGCAATAATTCAGACCAAGTCAAACCCACCTGCTTCTTGATTTGACATCATCTCGCGCAGGAGGTCGTTCTAATCAGGCCTTTCTGGCGGTGGCCCGCCAGGTTGTGAAAAGGGGCATGGGTGAAATACGAAAGAGCCCCATACCCGAAGGCTTGAAGCTTCTCTCTGGGAACAATTCACTCTGATTTACAACCCCAACACCATGGGGGC
>JAYWMS010000476.1:0-3751 GCA_035873215.1 Nitrospirota bacterium
CTCACGAACCATTCAATTGCCGCCCCGGGGAATGGAATCAGTTGAAAACGTTTAACGGCAAACCTATAATCGCCAGGGCTCTCCCCTGCCCATTGTCCCATCCGATGAGGTCATCGTGCTCGCAAAAGTATTGAGTGCCGGTTTGCTCGGGTTAGATGCGCATCTGATTGAAGTCGAAGTGGACATGGGCCGTGGCCTCCCGCAGTTTTCCGTAGTGGGACTCCCTGACGCCACGGTTCGTGAAAGTCGTGATCGTGTTCGCGCGGCACTCAAAAACACCGGATTTTCATTTCCTCCCAAAAAGATCACCGTCAACCTCGCTCCTGCCGGGATTAAGAAGGAAGGATCAGGGTTGGACTTGGGCATTGCCATCGGCATCTTGGTCGCCGAAGGCATTCTCACCCAAGAACACGTTACCAGATTTGTACTGGTCGGGGAACTTTCGTTAGACGGCCGAATCAAACCAGTCACGGGAGGGCTGTCCATCGGATTGCTCTGCCAAGGGAAGCATGCCCTCATTTTGCCGAAAGAGAACGCCGAAGAAGCAGCCGTGATTGAGCGATCCGAGGTTTATGGCGTATCAACACTGCCAGAAGTGGTTGAGCTTATTAATGGAACACAGGTCGCAACGCCGACTATGATCGACCCATCGGTCCTCTTTGAAGGAAGCTCCCGCATTGATGAGGACTATTCCGATATTCGTGGGCAAACCCATGCCAAACGGGCTCTAGAGATTGCCGCAGCAGGCGGTCACAACATCTTGCTTGTCGGCCCCCCTGGGTCAGGCAAAACCATGTTAGCCCAACGTCTCCCAGGGATTCTTCCCCCCATGACCCAACAGGAAGCTATCGAAACCACCCGTGTCCACAGCGTCGCTGGAACCCTTCAGACCGGACGCTCGCTGATTACGACACGACCGTTTCGGTCTCCCCACCATAACATTTCTGAAGCCGGTCTTATTGGGGGCGGCACCATACCTAAACCGGGAGAAGTCTCCCTAGCCCATCACGGCGTGTTGTTCCTGGACGAAGTTCTTGAATTTCGGCGACCTGTGTTAGACTGCCTTCGTCAACCATTGGAGGATGGCACGGTCACGGTCACACGGGTCAATGCATCACTCCGATACCCTTCGCAATTTATGCTGGTCGTGGCGATGAATCCCTGTCCCTGTGGGTATCTCGGAGACCGTACTCGCGAATGCTTGTGTACCCCGCATCAAATTCATCGTTACCGAAGTCGGCTGTCAGGACCACTTTTGGATCGATTGGACATTCATCTCAACGTTCCTGCCGTCCCTGTGTCTGATCTTACTGGGGCAAGTCAGCATGAACCGTCTGATTGCATTCGACAGCGTGTGACAAAGGCTCGGGCGCGTCAAGCAGATCGGTTTACAGAAGAAGGGTTGTTTAACAACGCCCAACTCAAACCTCGCCAAATACGCAAATATTGTGCGATCGGTCAAGAAAGCAAAAAGTTGCTCGAACAAGCCGTGATAAAATTTGGTTTGTCTGCGCGGGCTTATGGCCGCATTCTCCGCGTTGCACGAACCATCGCAGATTTGGCAGACTCAGAACGGCTTGAGCTTCCGCATCTGGCTGAGGCCATTCAGTATCGGAATCTCGACCGATCGGGTTATTCGTAACCCGTGAACGGTAATCTGTGAACCCTTATCCGGGAGTCACAGGCCCTGATTCGGGAGTTGGGATGAGTTCGTTTCGCATCTTTGGATGGTGGTTTATGCTCGGTGGGCTGATCGCGCTCTCCGTCATACTCATTCAAGGCGGCATTCGAGATATTATTCAAACTGGGGAACCACTCTGGAACATGAAAGTCATTGAGCTGGTCACCCCAATCATCGGTGGAGGGCTCCTGGGTGGCTGTATCGCGCTTATTCTTAACCGCCTCCGCCAACCCGACGCCTAGCGTAGGGAATTGAAAACATAAAAATCAGCAAAAGCTTTTCTTTCTATTATAAATATTGAATAACACCAGATAAACGACAGAATGTTCAAAAAGGCTCGTCCAGCAAGGCCGCAGCCACTTTGGCACGCGGAGCGTACAGGTTAGTACGTGAGCATGACAAAGGGGCGAGAACGCCGCTGGCGACCTTTTTCAACATTCTGCTAGAAAGGGACGTGGACGATGGATATTCAAATTGGACCACACTGGTATCGCAACACCGACGGCACGATCGAAATCGAAGGACTCCCCCAAATCGAGATCGAATTTCGAGATAACGGCAGATCCCCACGCGTAAATTTTGCGGTTTTTAATGAGGTCGGGAAAATGCCATGTAAATTGATGAACAGTTCGTTGGAGATCAATGAGGAGGGGGCCTACACCCTCACCAAAGACACCTCAAGCTTGGTACTCCAGAAGACCGAAGGCGGGACGGAAGTCATTCACATGCAATTTGAAGACGGGAAGCGTGTGATGATTTCCCAGGGGGAATTTTTTACGCTCAAGGGGCATCTTCTCAAAATCACGCCTACTGAGTGGACGGTTGAGAAAAGCACCGGGCAGGAAGGAGAAACTGACATGAAGGGAAAGGCGGCGGAAATATCTTCCTAATGAGTGGTGTTGAAAATGCATGTCCTGAGCCCTTCGGCCTAGCTCAGAATAAACTCCGTCGAAGGGTCCACCAGAGTTCTTTTAGCTCATTTTGGGGGCACACGTACTGATCGGTACACTTCGCGCGTCAAAGAACCTGCGGCCAGACCGGGGGAAAAGGGCGTCTTGGCGATCTTGGGTAATGGCGGGTGAACAAGCAGGTCCGTTTAAACACGCCCTCATTTTCCTGAAAACCATCAAGTTATTCTGATTGGCTGTGCATAAGGCGATTTTTTCTATTTCCACAGACCCTACCGAGAAACACCAAAGGAATCTATCTACTATAAGCTACCAGACCCACATTAAATTTCAACCGCTGGAGCCTTCCGGGTACCCTCGCAAATAGCGCACGTTCGATGCGGAGTATTTTCACTCGGCGAAGCCGGACCGAGGGCAAACTGTGGATCCAACGCCACCACATCTTCCCCTTGAAAAGTCCATAATCGACCGCAACTATCGCAGCAAAACCACATAGTGTAGCCAGGCCAATCTCGATCTCGCATCGCCATCAGGAACTCCAGGCACCACCCTCAATTACAATATGAGTGTTTATGGGAAAGAAACAACGTTTCTAAAGCTAGGGAGACGTTCGCCAACATCCGCATTGAGCACCTTACGCTTGACTGGTCATGACATGCCGTACAGATTCCTCGAGTGTGGTCAACCAATGATCAAATGGCATGTCGGCATCCACAACGATTTCTAATTTCCCATTGGCCAATTTTCGAACGACGCCTGGAGATTCAGATCCCAGCGGTATTTCGACCCATTCCCGGGAAATTTCCAGCGTATCAGTAATCTCTAAAATCTGATTTATTTGTTGAAACGACACAACTCCTGCCATAGCTCCCCTCCAGTGTCTTACCTCACGCCAATCAACACCCTACCAGTCGATCGTGAGGCATTCAAGACACTGTTCATTCTCCCCCACAAAAAGGCACACGATTTTCTTCCTCCCTCCAAACCAGGGAAAACCCAGCTACGCCGCGAACACTTGGCTACACACCTGGCTGGCTTTTTCAATGTCATGTGCATTCACATCATAGTGAGTCACCGCTCGAAAGATCCTATCACCCATGGCATTCAGCAACACACCGCCCGCCTTCAACTGCTGCAATAACTCCTGTGTGTCTCGCTCACT
>JAYWMS010000492.1:0-5151 GCA_035873215.1 Nitrospirota bacterium
GGTTGTTTATTGCCCGGAGCTGTCACCACAATTTGCTCGTGAGGACCCAGCTCTTCAAATTCCAATGTCGATTCCAACTCTTCCAGCTCCGGATTTGAGTATGGAACCGTACCCCCTTGAGAATTTCGACCTCGATTAATCTTAACCGGTTTGTTAGCTTTCGGCCGGTGCCACCATTCCTCTATGAGATCCCAATTGAAGACTCCCCTTGGCATGACTTCTTTTAATCGTCCCCAGACGGTCGGGATCTGACCGGTTGCCGCAGCAACGGAGAATGGACGAATTAACAACAACGAAACGAGCAATCCTGCTGTCAGCAATACCAGAGAGCCTGTGTCAGCGAAGAAATCATGAAGATTCCCGGCGATCCACTGTCCACTCCTTCCGCCTAACAACTCTTCGGCGACAGACAGGTGCTCTGGGTTTCCAAACATCGTGCGGGACATCTCAAGCCACGCGCTGAAGCAGAACAGAAACACGATGGACCCCAGGACACTTCTCAACCTTGCAGCCCATGGTTCTTTTTGGAACAGTCGAATGCCGTGCAGCGTGATGAGAAATGGCAAGACATAGGCAGTCATGCCGAAGAGCCACAGGAGCCCATTTGCCATCGTTGCGCCAACAACTCCGATTAAATTATGCGGTGGAGATACGTCGGAGACAGCTGGAGAAAACCATCCAACATCATGATCGGAATAGGACCAGACGCTCAGAAACAGGAGCAGGCTCAATGTGACAAGTATGATACCCAGGATGTCATAGATAATACGAGAAGGCTGAGAGGCCTCTCGTTTCGCGGGCTTTGACGGAGCCCTCGGAAAAAGCTTCATGAAATCAATCTAGCATAGGGTTCCCCTTTTATCAATCAAAACCCATAGGCAGGACTGTCTGCTTGGAACCTTATTTATCCAAACAAAATACTTCCCGAATCCCCTCATGGCTCCCAATGTTGTAATGCCTGTGCAAGTGATTCAAACTCTCCGACAGTTACTGATTCCGCTCGACGAGACGGAAGGATCTTCACATGCTCTAAGGCTTGCCCAATGCGACGCATTTCCCACCCTTCGTCTCGAAACGAATTAGCCAGCGTTTTTCTTCGATGTGCAAAGGCTGCACGGACGGTGTTTTGGAAAAAAGCATCACAGCCCTGGCTTATGCGATCGGGACGAATCGGTAAACACACAACGGCTGAATCCACGTCCGGTCGAGGTGTAAAACAGGTTCCCGGAATAGAAAAGGCGATGACGGGGTCGCTGTAGTATTGGCTCAACACCGATAAAGTCCCGTAGTCCCGAGTTGCTGCTTTGGCTACGATGCGTCGTGCTACTTCGCGTTGCAGTAACACGACCATTCGTTGAATCACCGATCTGGCTTCAAATAGGCGAAAGAGTAAGGGCGTCGACAGATAATACGGTAGATTGGCGACAACGATTGTCTTGGCGGGCAGAAGCTCTACTGGGAATACCATTGCATCCCCGGTATGCAAATCCAAATTGTGGTAGTTTGAACAGGACTCGGGCAAGTACTCTACAAGCTTGGGGTCCAACTCCACAGCGATGACGCGTCCGGCTTGCTCGCATAAAGGCCGTGTGAGCGCGCCTCGTCCTGGACCAATTTCAAAGACCGTGTCATCTGAAGAAATTTGGGCAATAGCAACAATCTTCCTGATGATATTCGGATCAATGAGAAAATGTTGGCCCCAACGTTTTCTTGGGCGTGGGAGGGAAAGATGTTTCATGAACCCAGAAACATCATTTCAAGGGACCGATGATTCGGAAGGAGAAGGTTCGTCGAGACCCTGCAATCTTATCTCGTTACGAAGTTTCTTCAGATGCCGAAGGCACATCTCGATGTCATCGGACAGTTCATCGTACATATCCCCACCCGCAAAGGCTGTTTCCACCCAGGTAATGGAGAGTGTCTTCGCATATGTGTCGCCGATCTTCTCTGCCACCTGTACGAGCGTTTGCTTTTTCCACTTTTGAAATTCTTCTTTGGCCCGTATGGCATTGACCAAACTTTCCACGTGGACAAGAAAGGCTTCAAGGTCTTTCACCTGGCGGTCTAAAAGGTCAATGGCTTCCTTCACACGATTATCCATGTCTGCCTCATTACGCTGGTCTAATTTGTTATTCACAAGGGAATGTTGAAAAAAAGCCGCCAGCGGCGTTCTTGCCACGTTGCCTGACCTTCGGGCTCACAGACAGATTTGCCGCTCTTCGCGACATTCGCGCTCACGTACTGTGAGTACGCTCCCCGCGCCAAACTGGGTGCAGCCTGGCCCGTGGAAAGGGCGTCTTGGCCCCCTTGGGTTTGGGCGGGTGACAAAGCGGACTTTTTTGAACATTCCCGTCGGCGGCTGATATTACTTTCGCCCAGGGCATGTATGGGCCATGTGAGAGAAATATTCAACTGACCCAACTATCAACATACTGTGTTCACCGCCACCTTGTTAATTACCCGTCAGGGCAGGGCACATCCGACGAAGAAAATTGTATGCCGGCATTGAGGGGATGTCCCCTAAGAAATTGATCAACAGACATCCGTTTCTTATTAGCTGGCTGGACTTCCAAGATTTTGAGGAATCCTCGACCCGTCTCCACACTCAATCCTGTATTCTTCACATCCACAATCCTTCCCGGAACACGTTCAGCTTTACTGTGAGTCACCGGAGAATCACAAACCTCTGCCTTCCAAATTGCCAATCTCTCTTGCCCGAGGAACGTAAAACATCCAGGCCAAGGAGATAATCCTCGAACTCGATTTGCGAGTTCTTTCGCTGTCAAAGACCAAGATATCAACCCGTCCTCTTTTTTCAATAGCGGAGCCAGTGTTGCTTGAGTTCCATCTTGCTGTTGAGGGACCAAGGTGCCGTCTGCCAACTTTTTGAGGATCGGCTCCAACTGGGCACCTCCCAAATGCGCTAACCTGATACTCAACTCCCCTGCAGTCTCGTCTGGATCCACAGGGAGGGTCCTTTGGAGTAAGATGGGTCCCGTATCCATCCCTTCATCCATGAGCATCATGGTGACTCCCGTTTGGGTTTCCCCGTTGATGATGGCCCATTGAATCGGCGCAGCCCCTCGATATTTTGGTAATAGAGAAGCATGAACATTGACACACCCCAAAGAAGGCAGATCAAGGATCACTTTCGGGAGAATCCTCCCAAAGGCTGTTACGACTATGACGTCTGCTTTCCACCCTGACAAGGCATCCAAAAATTCCAGACGCTTCATTTTCTGCGGTTGGAGAACGGGGAGACTATGGGATTCAGCTAACTGCTTGACCGGCGACGCCTCCATTGACTGCCCTCGTCCCTTCGGTCGATCAGGCTGCGTCACGACACCGACCACCTCGTGGGGTGATTTCAAAAGGACCTCCAAAGAAGGCACGGCAAAGGTCGGTGTCCCCATAAACACAATTCGCATAGACTCTCCTTACCACCCTCTCCTGATTGAAGCAACTGGGCCTGACTCGTTCGGGACCATCACTACATGACCGATGTAACAGATAGTTTGTTCCGGGTCTATCGAATACTAAAACCTACGTAGAAACCTCATCCCATTTCGTTGACACTCCAGGATTTTCTATGATACAAGCCGATCCTCTTAGAAAGAATAACTTCTTTAACATTTTTCTCTCTCTAATTAAGGCATAAAGATAATGGGCGGGCATAGTCACTGGTCAACGATTAAACGGCACAAAGGGGCCGTTGATGCCAAACGCGGGAAGATCTTTACCAAACTGATTCGTGAAATCACTATCGCGTCACGCAATGGAGGTGATCCGGATGCAAATCCGACCTTGCGTACCTTCATTGGAAAAGCCAAAGAAGCGAATATGCCCGCAGATACCATAAAGCGGGCTATTCAACGAGGTACCGGTGAACTGCCTGGCGTGAATTATGAAGAGTTTATGCTTGAAGCCTACGGACCTGGTGGGACTGCAGTTTTGATGGAGGTCATGACCGATAACCGCAACAGGACAGTCGCGGAGATCCGCAATCTTCTGGGAAAGAACAATGGGACGATGGCTGAAGCCGGCGCGGTGGCCTGGCAATTTGAAAAAAAGGGCTTGCTGTTGATGGACACGCAATCTGTCGAGGAGGACAAGCTCATTAGCATAGCCCTTGAAGCCGGGGCCGATGATGTCAATCAAACGTCAGGTTCTTTCGAGGTCACGACTACTCCTTCAGAATTTGAAGGTGTGAAGGCGGCCTTAGAGCAGTCTCAAATTAGCATGTCCATGGCTGAAGTCACTTTCCTACCGCAAAATCAGATCAAACTGGATCAAAAGGCGGCCGAGCAAATGCTAAAACTCATGGAAGTGATCGACGATCACGACGATATCCAAAAAGTTCATGCCAACTTTGATATCCCCGATGACATCATGGAACAGATTGCGGCATCAACCTGACACATCTTGGCTTATTACTACCTGGTAACCCTTCCCCATGATTGCAGGCCTGACTGGCCAACTCCACACAAAGTTTCCCACCTCGCTGATTCTTGATGTCCATGGCGTTGGCTACGAAGTTCACATCCCATTAAGCACGTATTTTGCTCTACCAGAACTTCAAGAGACTGTTTCGCTCAAGATTCATACTCACCTGCGAGAAGACACAATCCAGCTCTTTGGATTTCTGACCACTTCCGAAAAAGAAGCTTTCGTGATGTTGATCGGGATATCTGGAGTTGGCGGTAAGCTGGCCTTGAGTATCCTGTCCACCCTCAGCGTTCCGGATCTCACCACAGCGATCCATCAGAATGATATTGACCGCTTAACCGCCGTACCGGGAATAGGGAATAAATCCGCCAATCGGATGGTGCTGGAATTGAAGGATAAGATTGCTCGCCTCCTTGAACCCAATGAGGCACCCACTTCATCCTCGCGACACGATTCTGAGGATCGCGTACAGGAGGATGCTTCCTCAGCATTAATGAATCTGGGATACCGAGCCAAGGAGGTCAACGAAGCTGTCTCCCGTACCCTCAGATCCCATTCCACGATCTTATCACTCGATGATCTAATTCGGGAATCGCTTAAGTTATTGGCGGGTCGATAACGGGAATGTTGAAAAAAGCATGTCCTGAGCAATGTCGAAGGGGCCGCCAGCGGCGTTCTCGCCCGTTTGCCGCCTTCGGGCTCACA
>JAYWMS010000514.1:0-5201 GCA_035873215.1 Nitrospirota bacterium
CCACCGACAATAATCCCTCGAATCAACGACCCCTCTTTGACACACCCAAGTGTGATCCCCCCAATATTTCTGATGATGGCTCCAGTAATAGATTGTCCCTGAATATATTGGGTCCAGAATTCATCATGATCAATAGCCTCAAGTCTAGAATACACGAAACTCGCAGAATCGCCCGCGCATCGATACAACCCTTGTAACGCGGTCGTATGTGGTGATTCATCCCAATCCGTACCCGAAGGATGTTCGCGCGAAACAATATACAAAGGACCTTCCCTTTCCACTTCTCCCAAATTTGCATAATGCAAATACTTAGGAGGTTGAACCAAAGAAAATCCATGGCGCATCAACCCTCGTTGAAATAACACGCGACGTCCCAAATGAGAGGTCTTTTCAAACAACAATAGGGTACCCGATGGGCTGAGGCTGGGCAGAAGGCTTTCTAAACGCGAGCCCAAACCCGTACGCTTTTCGACTGTAAGTTGTGTGGTTGCATCCTGGGCTCGTTCAAATGTCTTCCAGCTTTGACTCGGGAGACCCGGATCCACTTCGGACTGAAACAGGGCTTGTGTTGCAATAATGACATCATATTGACCCGACACTATGTCCGAAGGAAAGGTGCAACAGCTAAATTCCACATTTGACAGATTTTGAATGGCAGCATGTCGCTCAGCAGCAACTATTGACTGAGGTGAACGATCCACACCTCGGAACTGCACATCAGGGAACATGGACGCATACCAGGTGGTCAGAATACCCACTCCACACCCAACATCAAGAACCGAGGCGGTAGAGGACAACAAATGTAATTGTTGAACGAAGGCCAACCCGACTTGCTCAAAGTATTCAAACCGCTGGCTATACACGACGGGCAGGATGTCAGGAGTGGCGGCAAGATCATAAAAGGCCACATCCCATTTGGCGCCATCATCACCTTGCCGTCTTTGTGCGAGATCGGCGAGACGTTGCAGCGGCGCAGGTGCAATCACCTGGCGCTGCCATTCATAGTAGGCTGTTTCAGTTGAAAACGAACGGAGTTCCCAGCGAGCGAGATGTTCCTGGATTCGAGTTGAAGGATCTAATTCTGGACCCGTCTCACCGGCACTTGAACACATCATGAATCAGAGGTATCACGCAGTCACGTTGTTCTCTCAACACGAAACAGTTCAAAACTTAGCTGAGAGCATCATGGCATCTTGGTAAGTTTGGGGCACAGGATGAGGGTACCGCAATTGACCCGTTCCCAGGCCAACATATTTTTCTGTAGTAAGTGTCTTGAGAGTCAATGGTCCACGTACATGGAAATGAGAGGTATTGAGTCCCATCTCAGTTCCCATTCCCATTTGGTCCCCACTGTTGAGTCGTGTGGACGCATTCACAAGCACGGTACTGGAATCAACTTCTCGAACAAAGCGCATGGCCGTCGCATAATCACGGGTGACGATGGTATCCGTATGCCCAGGACCAAAGCGTGCAATGTGATTGAGTGCCTCATCGAGATCCTTCACAATCTTAATAGCCAGAGTCAGAGACTGGAACTTCGCTCCCCAATCCTCTTCTGTAGCAGGTCTAATACCTTTATGTCCCGTCATTTCCATCATACCCATGAGGGCAACGGTTTTAGGACACCCAATCATATCCACTTGAAACTCTTCTAGCAGACGCCGTAACAGACCGGGTAGCAATTGCCGGTTCATCTTTTGATGTACTAACACGGTATCCGCAGCATTGGATGCGGCCGGATCCTGGATTTTAGAGTTAACGATGACTCCTTGCGAAAGCGGCAGGTCGGCATCGCCATCGATATACACATGACAGGGTCCCCCATCATAACCCAATACAGGAACACGAGAGTGCTCCATAACCGCCTTTCGCAATCCGGCTGCACCCCGTGGAATGATGCCATTGACATATTTGGGAAGTTTGGTGAGTTCCAGGATGCCCTCGCGATCAGGACGATCGATAAACGTCACAGCGGCAATGGGAATTCCGACTGATTCCACACAGTCCTGAAAGATCTTAGCGACAATGGTGTTTGACGAAAACCAGTCTTTTCCTCCTCGCATAATACACACATTCCCGGACCTCAAACACATGGCCATTGATTCAGCCACCACAGACGGGCCGAGCTCAGATATAACCCCGATCACCCCAATAGGCACCCGCACCTTGCTGAGTTGCAAACCATCAATGGTCAACCATCCTTCAGTAACTTCTCCTGTGGGATCGGGTTGAGCGGCAATATCTCGAATATGATCAGCCATTCGAGACACTTCCTCATCAGACATCCCAATCCGGTTTCGCGCTTCCCGGTACGGATCCGGTCCCAGATCTTTGGGAATGGCCTGCAGGTCCTCATCATTGGCCTTGAGAATCTGCTCCCGTTGGCTTTCGATTTGGCAGCAATCTCTTCCAACACCTCCGTCCGCTTCTGTATCGGAACCAAGGCCAACGAACGAGCGGCGCCGTGAGCCGCCTTAGCGAGATTTTGAATATGCATCTTTATAGGAATTTCAACCATGTCATGTCCTCTTTTTCAGGTGAGTTGTTGTGGAGATCAGGGGGAAAATGGTCCCGATATGTTCCTCACTGTACATGGGAGGTGAAAAGGCAGTCAAAACCAGTCCAATAATATTCGGAATCAGGCAGCTCAGCGCATCGATTGCTCCAAAATCACCATTTAAATGAAGGATTTTTGAGGATGTCCTGGTGAAATGTGTATATTTCCGGGATTGTACATTCTAAAATTTATACCATCAGGCAAGGAAATCTCTTGCATTGGAATCTAACCCTGTGATAGTTTTTTAAGGTTTTAGTCGGGGGGAAGGTGTATCCTTTTGCCTATATGCCCTGCGTGGTTTCTTTACTTAGTGAAAGAGAACCGACATATCAACAGATTTCACATACATATCAATCAGATAGACGGAGGTGTTTGATGGGCAACACGCAAACAAGTCACAATCCGGAGGTAAACAATTCACAATGGTAACGATCAAAGACATGTTGGAAGCAGGCGTCCATTTTGGGCATCAAACCAATCGGTGGAACCCCAAAATGAAGCCTTATATTTTTGGTGAGAGAAACGGCATTTATATCATTGACCTCCAGAAAACTGCCCGACTCTTCCAAGAAGCCTATGAATTTGTCCGTGATATCGTTGCTGCCGGTGAAACCGTGTTGTTTGTCGGAACCAAACGTCAAGCCGTCAATATTGTGGAAGAGGAATCCACTCGTTGCGACATGTTTTATGTCACCCAACGATGGCTGGGAGGCATGCTCACCAACTTCCATACTATTCGAAAAAGCATCTCCCATCTCAAAAAATTAGAAGAAGCGGAAACAGATGGAACCTACGACCGGCTCAAGAAAAAAGAAATTTTGAAGATGGAAAAAGAGCGAGAAAAACTTGAAAAGTACCTCAGCGGCCTAAAAGGCATGGATGCCCTCCCTGGATGTGTCGTGATCCTGGATACCAGAATTCAACATATTACGGTGAAAGAAGCCAATCGTTTAGGGATTCCGGTCGTGGCCATTGTCGACACCAACTGCGACCCGGAGGGCGTTGATTACCCAATACCTGGGAATGACGACGCCATTCGTTCACTGAAATTGTTTACAGCAAGAATTGCGGATGCTTGTCTCGAGGGCCGCGGATTAAGTGCCAAGAAAGAAGAGCCGGTAATCGGAGAGGAAGATAAGATTATGGCAGGAATGATGTCTTCACGATCCACGGAAGCGGCCACCCCAAACGTTGAACTTCCAGCTTCATAGCTTGCTAATTAATATTGCAAGCAAATTTCGTTCATACTAGAAAGCCTCACAGGAATAAGGGAGATATACGATTATGTCTAGCATGAGTGAAAACGTAAAGGAACTGCGAGCCAAAACAGGAGCAGGAATTCTTAACTGTCAAAGTGCTTTAAAAGAGACCGATGGGAATATCGAAAAAGCCATAGATCTGCTGCGTCAAAAAGGGTTGGCAGCAGCACAAAAAAAAGCAGGGCGAGAAACCAAAGAGGGCGTCGTTTCATCCTATATTCATGCCGGCAACAAAATCGGCGTTTTGGTTGAAATCAATTGCGAAACCGATTTCGTGGCGAGAAACGATGTATTCCAAAGTCTCGTGAAAGATGTGGCACTGCAAATCGCAGCTGCGAATCCAGCCCATGTCAAACGGGAAGATGTACCGACTGAGCAAGTTGATCGTGAAAAGGCAATTTATTTGGCCCAGGTCAAAGACATGGGGAAACCCGAAGTTGCTTGGGATAAAATAGTGACGGGAAAGCTTGATAAATTCTACCAGGAAAACTGCCTACTTGAACAAGCGTTTATTAAGGACCCCAACCTGACCATCCAGAGCATCTTGACGGATAAAATTGCCAAGCTTGGTGAGAATATAACTATTTCTCGGTTTACCCGCTATCAACTAGGTCAAGAATGAGTTCCTTGCGGTACCGCCGCATTCTTCTCAAAATCAGTGGAGAAATGCTCGCAGGTAGCCAAGCCTACGGCATTCAGCCCGACATCCTCAAATCGTTGGCGGTTGAAATCGACGAAGTCGTGAAGATGGATGTCGAACTGGCCCTTGTCATCGGAGGCGGTAACATTTTTCGTGGCATCGCAGCCAGTGCTTCGGGAATGGAGCGAGCTTCTGCTGATTACATGGGCATGCTAGCCACAATGCTGAACGCCCTTGCGCTCCAGAATACACTCGAACAAATGAACGTTGCGACGCGAGTACTGTCGGCTATCGAAATGCGACAACTCGCAGAAGGTTACATTCGCCGCCGCGCGATTCGTCACCTCGAAAAAAAACGCGTCGTCATCTTTGCGGCAGGAACCGGGAACCCGTTTTTCACGACGGATACCGCTGCTGCACTTCGGGCGATGGAAATCGGCGCAGACGTCATCCTAAAAGGCACAAAAGTTGACGGCATTTACGACGCTGATCCCACGACCACACCGTCGGCCTCCATGTTTTCTGAGTTGCCCTTCTTGTCTGTCTTGAATAAGAATCTCAAAGTGATGGACAATACGGCCATAACCCTATGCATGGACAATGACTTGCCACTGATCGTATTTAATCTCACAAAACCCGGGAATCTTAAACAGATTATTCTAGGGAAAAAGATCGGGACATTGGTCAGCCATAAGGCCAAGCCCCCCCTATAGAAACCATCCTGGCATGTCATACTTAGCCACCA
>JAYWMS010000001.1:0-4933 GCA_035873215.1 Nitrospirota bacterium
TACCCGCCTCACACCGCGGGTATGACGGCTAAGTCCGGAGTTAGCTTGACCTTGTGCATGACACTCTTGGGTGGCCCGGCCACAACCCGAGAGGCGCAGAAGAAACATGTCGGTCATGCCACGAGATCGAATCCTACGCACTATTTACCGGTTTCTTCCGTAATTCGAGATTTGCTGAGAGGTACTAAAGTGTATTCTGGGTCGAAGGCTGGTGGCGTGATCAAAAGTTAGCAATCGTGATAGGAACGAGCATGTCGGCCGGTTCAAATTCAAAAATCCTGCTATAAAAGTACAGTTCGTTATCCAAGACCTGTTTGATATTTTCTGCACGTCGAAACCCATGCTGCTCACCCTCAAAGGCAATATAGGCCACGGGTAGCCCTTTCGTTTTGACTGCCTGAAACATCTCCTCCGCTTGATTCGGTGGGACGACCTTGTCTTCCAACCCTTGAAATAAGATGAGTGGACAGGAGAGGCGATCCGTGAAATGGATAGGTGAGCGCTGCCGGTACACGTCACGTCGTTCCGGGTAAGGTCCGACCAAGCGATCAAGGTAGCGTGATTCAAACTTGTGGGTATCGCGGGCCAATGCTTC
This sequence comes from Nitrospirota bacterium, assembly GCA_035873215.1. Classification (GTDB taxonomy): domain Bacteria; phylum Nitrospirota; class Nitrospiria; order Nitrospirales; family UBA8639; genus JAYWMS01. The sequence goes on from JAYWMS010000001.1 coordinate 596, forward strand.
CAGGTCGGAGACCCCATAGTAACTAGACCCTGCTGTGAAACAATCGTGAAAGGTGAGTGCACAGAGCGTGGTATAGCCGCCGGCGCTGCCGCCGGTAATCGTGATTCTGGCAGGATCGACTGATCCCCGGTCGACGAGATGGCGAACGGCATTGACGCAATCTTCTGCATCCACAATGCCCCATTGTCCGTTCAAGCGTTCGCGATACGCACGACCGTAGCCGGTGCTCCCTCCGTAATTCACATCCAATACCGCGATGCCTCGACTCGTCCAATATTGAATCATCAGGTTGAATGCCGTTGAGGCCGAACCAGTCGGCCCGCCATGGCTCTTGACCACCAAAGGGGAGCGTTCTCCTTCAGGAGCTTGGTAGTCGCCGTTCTTTGGCGGATAGAAAATCGCATGTGCGGTTTTCCCGCGTGCAGTCGGGAATGCAATGGCTTCGGGTGTGGAGATGTACTGCGGATCTAGGGAAAAGTCGATCGACTGGCGAAGCACGGTGATTTCTCGAGTGGTGAGGTTTAGGCGAATGAGGGCCGTGGGGGTCGATGGTGCGCTTGCAATGCAATACATGTGGGTGCCAGTGACATGGACATCGCTGAACTCGGTGAAGGGAAGGTCGAATGGTTCAAGACTTCCTGATGAAGGGTGAAGACGAGCTAGGCGATTTTCTCCGTTTTGGGCATACGTACAAATAATCGTCGTAGCAGACTCGAATGCATACGTTCGCAAACCAAAGACCCATTGTGGTTCGCCAAATTCAGCTTCCATCGGACAGAGTGGCTGCAAGCCAGATTCAGTTGATCGATAAAGATTCCACCAGCCTGACTCGTCCGAGACATAATGCAGTATCCCATCCGGAGACCATTCCGGTTGAAAGATAGATATTTCGGAACCGCCAGCTATCCGCCGAGTTTCAGAGAGGCCTCCGTTCGAATTCACCTTCGCGATCCAAAGTTCGGTCCCATCCCAGGGCATGTTGGGATGATTCCAGGTCAGCCAGGCGAGTTGGCATCCATCAGGACTGAGTCTGGGGGATGAGTAAAAATCGTTGCCTGATACCAGGATCGTTCCTGCATGTCCGTCGGGTTCGATATCAAGTGGAATACTCACGATTGTGTTCACCGGTTCTCGATCTGATTGGGTGTGATCTTCCTGGATGCAGATCATGCGATGGCGCTGCGGATCGATGATCCCATCGGCGAAACAATAGGGGCCCGTTGGGGTGATAGGTTCAGGGGGTGCGGGGTGAAGAAAGCGATAGAGGCGTTGATCTGAAAAATTGGAAAAATAGATGGTTCCGTCAAACACGACATACGCCCCACCTCCATATTCATGGACACGTGTACGGACGTTGAATGGGGAAGGGATAAGGGCCTGGGGCGCCGGGTCCTTTGCAAGCTGTATTACCGTGTTTCGCCCACCTTCCCCTGGACAATTCTCAATCCAATAGACGTGATGCGACTCTACTGCAAGTTGGCCCAAGCGTACGGATTCTGAGACAATGCGATCCGATGTCAAAGGTGACTTCCACGAACCATAAGGAGCAATCATAGGGGTTCCTTAGTGGGAATGTTGAAAAAAGCCGCCAGCAGCGTTCTCGCCCTTTTGCCGTGCTCACGTACTGGGAGTACCCTCCGCGCGTCAAAAGGGCTGCGGCCTTGCCCGTGGAAAAGGGCGTCTTGGCGCCCTTGGGTTTGGGCGGGTGAAAAAACGAACTTTTTTGAACATTCCCTCCAACTGATGATGCCCGTCTTATCCTGGGCGTGTATTGGCCAATGGAGTGAAATATTCAACAGTTCCGGAGTAGCAAAACTTATTGGACAAAAAAGGGAGTGGGAGGTGTTGGGAAAACGGTTGGGGGAGGGGATATCGAGCGACAACTATACCTTCACAGAAGAACGGCAGGCATTGGAAGCGATGGCGACAAAATCATTGATGTTATTGAGGCATCGGCCACAGCAATTATCTTCGTCGTCAATCTCTAATTTTGAGGCTAAGGCTTTAGGGGAAACAATTCCACACCGTCCTAACTCTTGGACGTCCGATTCTTTGATCCCTTTGCATACACACACAAACATGACGACCTCTTTCCGAATACGATATTGATTACCGTTCTCAATATGTCTAAATTTTAGTCCCGTTTGGTCATGTTGTCAAGCCAAAGTATGAGTTCCCCTATGATGCAAATGCCGTAGATGTTACAGGATTAAATATCTTTATGTCATTGTTTTTATGAGGAAATAATGATCGAATCCACTAAAAAATGGGTGATTCTTACCGTTCATGCCCAGCCTAAAGCTTCAAAAACCGAATTTGTCGGGGTTCATGGGGATGCCTTGAAATTTCGGGTGGCTGCCCCCCCAATCGAGGGGGGGGCCAACACAGCTTTGTGCACATTTTTGGCTGAGTTGTTTTCCATTCCTAAACGTTCGGTGGAAATCTGCTCAGGGCATGGTCACCGCCACAAGCGTATTAAGCTCATTGGCGTGTCGGAGCAGGAAGTACGTTCCATATTAAGGATCGAGTGAGTGGGTTGGAGATGCTCCTAAAGGGGACTATGTGACAATCCCCCCTCATTAGGTTTACAACTTCCCGTACTGATTTCTATAATGGTCCTGTTGAATATCTCTTCTCACATGGCCCCTACATGTCCTGGGCGAAATCGATATCAGCAGCCGATGGGAATGGTCAAAAAAGTCCGTCCAGCAAGGCCGCAGCCAGTTTGGCGCGCGGAGCGTACCCACAGTACGTGAGCACGGCAAACTGGCGAGAACGCCGCTGGCGGCTTTTTTCAACATTCCCATAATCACTCCGTTTCTAACATCCGCGAACGAGGATTTGGCGTTAATGTCATTAGAACAGCGATTGACCGCTACTATCAGTGGTCACTTAGACCAGGAGACAACCGAAGTTCTTGTCTCGACTCTCTTGGGATCTGGAATCGCTCCACATGTTGTCGAGCTGTTGGAGGAGCTGAAAACCAATTCCACCAAATTATCTGCGGTTGCCGTTGAGACGCTTCCAGAGTTTCTCCGCCGGTGCGATCCCCAAACCGTCGTACCGTGGCTCGATTTAGCCATCTGTCTGGCTGCTGCATCAGGGGCCACGACACTCAAGTACTTCCGGGAAAGTCCATTGATTCTTGGTGTAGTTGACTCCCCTGACCGGCGCCAGGAGATTCTGGCTGCTGCTCTGGAATTGGCGGATGACGGGTCCGAAGTGGCACCCAACTGTGCGTTTGAATTTTTTCGAAAAGCGCCAGAGTTGCTCATGATTGATCCGGCCATACCATTGAGGGAATGGGGGCAAATAGGATTGGACCTGGCCCGATGGGATTTTGTCCTAGGGATTGAGTTTTTTCGGGAAAGTCCAAAGATTGCAGAAGTGTTGACGCTTGAGCATGTGCGACCCTGGGTGGGCTTCGGCATGAAACTCATCATGGAAAACAGTTTGGGCAAACCTGATTATGTCGGGACGATGGAATTTATCCGAGCCAGTCCCGCACTGCTGGGAATATTGTCTGATCAAAAAATGCGGGCGCGTGTGGTGGATATTGGCTCAACCTTGGCAGATCGTTCGCCCGAAGCCGCGCTTATAATGATTGCGGAAATACCCTACCTTTTGAATGCCCTACCCACGGAGTCCTGGCGCACAAAAGTACTTCAATACGGCAGCTTGTTAGCGGACCGGGATGATCAAGTCACCTTGCAGTATTTTCGGAGATGCCCGGAAATTGTCTCCATGATTGGTGGGTCAGAGGGTGATCAAACACCCTTCGAGGAATGGTTTCGTGGTGGAATGGAAGTCTTGGAACTGAGCCAGGAGGGCGCGCGTGCTTATTTTTCTCTGGAAACGACAAAGGCCTTGGCCTCCATTGAACAGGCAATAAACGGCATTCCCCTTCGACAAGTGGCGCGATCTCTCCAGTTCTTTGCTCAAATGATTTGTGGTGAGTCCATACGAGTTGAGTCGCTGCCCACTCCTCAAAACCCACCGGTTGGTGAACTGCCGGGGGGGACGCTAGCCCATGGAACTCGTGAGGAGTCTAAATCAAAATGGGGTCTGACGATGAGGGCGACCTTCAATCCGCAACTCAAAGTTCTTACCGTCCCAGCCCTCATCAATCAATTTCCTACGAAGGAAGAAAATCTTCGATGTTACACGGTCATGACCGCTCACGAAGTAGGGCATCTCGAATTTGGAACGTATCGTGTAAATCTGCAAATGCTTTCAGAACTTGTACAAAAGGTGAGACAGCGATATGGCCATAGTGATGATGATTCCTTCATCGGCATCTCCAACCTATTCGATTATTATCCGCAGTCAGGTATCATC
>JAYWMS010000021.1:0-5641 GCA_035873215.1 Nitrospirota bacterium
CAAGCCAAAGCTGCGTTCTTAGCCACGATGAGTCATGAAATTCGCACGCCAATGAACGGAGTCATCGGCATGACGGGGCTGCTTCTCAAATCAGATCTCACGGCACAACAGCGCAACTTTGCACAAACCGTCAAGACCTCGGTGGACGCGCTTCTGACCATTATTAACGATGTCCTGGATTTCTCAAAAATCGAGGCCGGGAAACTGGATATCGAAATCATTGATTTCGATTTGCGAACTGCCGTGGATGAAGCGTTGCAACTAATGGCAGAAAAAGCCGCTATCAAAAAGCTGGAACTGGTCGGGTTAGTCTTTGACGATGTCCCAAGCGCGCTCCGTGGCGACCCTGGTCGGCTCCGTCAGATTCTTCTAAATTTGATTGGGAATGCCATCAAATTCACGCCGGCTGGAGAAGTCAGTGTTCAAGTTCTGAAAATTTCTGAAACGAATGAAGGTGTCGAGCTGCGATTCCAAGTCGCGGATACGGGAATTGGTGTCCCTCGGGACATGCAGGAGAAACTATTTCAACCGTTTAGTCAAGGCAATAGTTCAACCACACGTCGGTATGGGGGAACGGGATTGGGCTTGGCCATTTGCAAGCAACTCGTGGAACTTATGGGTGGCGACATCGGAGTAGAGGACACCGTGGCACAGGGAGCGATCTTTTGGTTTACGGTAAAGTTGTCCAAACAGTCACCACATGACGTGAACCCAGTGATACCTACGAATTCCTTACAAGGCTTGCGAATTTGCTGCGTTGATGACCATCCCACAAACCGGTATCTACTGCTGCAATACTGCACAAATTGGGGAATGGATGGTTCTATTGCATCAACGCCACGAGAGGCAATCAGCTTGATACAAAGTGGAGCCACACTCGGCAAACCATATGATATGGCCATTTTGGATATGGAAATGCCAGAGATGGACGGCATGAGTCTCGCGCGCGAGTTGAAGGCAAACCCCATGACAGCTAGCGTCAAGCTAGTGCTCCTCACTTCCTTGGGACGGTCTGGTGATGCAGTCACTGCTCGAGAAGCCGGGTTTGCAGCCTATTTGGACAAACCGATCCGCAAGGCAGTACTTCACCAAACTTTGGAAGGAGTGATCGGCCTAGACCCGGATTCGCTCGGACAGTCACGGCAAGCCTTCAATTCTGAATCGTCAAGTCAGGAAGCGGAGATCATTAGCAACGCCCGCATACTCGTCGTTGATGATCACGCAGTGAATCAACAACTGGCCCTCCTGTTTTTGGAGCATTTGGGATATCACGCAGATGTCGTCGGGGATGGTCTGGAAGCGCTCGAAGCTGTTGCTCGCAAATCGTACGACGTCATTTTGATGGATTGCCAAATGCCGGAGATGGATGGTTATGAGGCAACGAGAGAAATCAGAAGACGTGAAGCGTTATCCGCAAACTGTAGGGAGAGGGAATACAACACGATTGCACATCGCGGGCCCCCTGAACATTCTGCACCCTTCTCGCATGATCAGGTCCCCATTTCGGATCACGTCACCATCATTGCCATTACCGCCAACGCCATGTCAGGAGATCGTGAGCAATGCCTGGAGGCCGGCATGGATGACTATATTACAAAACCCATCAAGGCAGAGGAATTGGAACAAGTCCTCCATAAGTGGGTGGTCGCACGACACAGTGATGAACCTGCGAGCCTTTCTCTAGAGCCAGACGACGTTACTCACGTCGAATCCCTGTACGACACAAGCACCAAACCGGGAATCAATCCCGACATGCTCAATCAATTAAAGGAACTAGGAGGACAAGCCTTAATATCTAGGATGATTGGACATTTCATTCATGACGTAGGTGTGGTCGTGCAAGACATCCAATCCGCTATAGAAAGAGATGATGCGGCGAGCTTGAACAAGGCCGCTCATGGGTTGAAAGGCATCTGTTTAAATCTCGGTGCGGAGAAACTCGCTTCAATCGCGCTCGAGCTAGAACAGCAGGGAAACGGAGAAGAATTATCTCATTCCCAACAATCCTGTGAGGCGTTGCGTGAGGAATTCCAGCATGTTCAACAATACCTCAATCAGTTGCCCACCTAATATTGTTCACCAACGAGCCGCTGGCACCACCTAAGAGGATTTCTGCAGTTCGCCGAGCAGGTATATCTCACCAGTCGGCTTGGATGCACCCCTCCCACGCTCGACGCTCACTGCGAACTTGGTTCCAGGTGCCAGCTTGACGATATTTTTCAACCACAGTCGTCCGTTTCTTCCATCATCAAGCTTGAAGGTACCTAAGCTGACAGGTTTTCCTATCAAGGCCCAAAGTTGATACACAGAATTTGGTGGCAATGGAGGCAACCCCGCCCCATAGAATAAGACATTGCGCGTTTCCGGGTCATGGAAAAGGAATGCCTTAGCACCAACTGAACGCTTTCCTACGAACGGGACGACATGGAGTCGCGATGATTGCACGAAGGCTTTGTATTCCGATATGGCAGTGACCTTTCGAAGCAGAGAGGCATTTTCCCTTTTCTTCTTGGCCAGCTTTGCCGTCAAGGCCTTCTCTTGTGTTGAGGGGCTGCTTGACTGATTGGGTACGGCTGTTGAATCGGCAGGAGGGCGTTTTTGCAATTCGCGGATTTCACGGACGATACTGGCTTGCTCCTTGATCCGATCCTGAAATCTTGCCATGCGTTGAGTGATTTCTTTGACCTCCAATTCCAACTGCTGTCGTTCTTCGACCAAGTGAGATAGATCCGTTCGTCCACTCAGCGCATACCACAGGGAACCAGCTGCCACGACGACTAAAACCAGTGCGAGCACACCACTGGTGAGGACGGGACGTACCTTGGACCATGCACTGGTTTGGGAGTCATGCTCTTGTTGCACCTGGGAGTGGATGGGCGGAGCATCTTCGGGAATATCCTCCATGGGAGAGGCATCTGCAGGCGGGGCTTCTTCGGGAGGGTCATGCTCCGGAATCTTTTTAAGGGTTTCAGAATGAACCAGCTCAGGATCGTCTGGTTCGAATTGATTGGTGGGTTGGAGTTCTTTCAATAAGTCAAAACAAACCGAACAGCCCGTTTCTAAATGCGCTTCAAATTCCTCGCGTTCTTTCGGCTCGAGACCGCCCGTCGCATAAATAGGCGCGGCCTCTTCAAAATGCTGATGGTCTGGATCTGTTTCTTCCAAGGTCATTCCTCATAAGAGTGAGAATTATATTGGCCATCTTAACACCATCGTGAAAAAGAAAGAATGGTACCAGGAAGGAATTTGAAAACTCTACAGGACTGAACATGGTTGTTCAAAGGAGTCGCTTCCGTTGTGGCCGCACATCCAACGAGCAAGCTGAATAGTGCGATCACGCTCCCACAACGATAGGTTAATCGCCCCTGAGTCCCCCTCCTTTTTAAGGAGGGGCGGAGGGGAAGTAGGTTTTTTTTGCAGCACTCAAGATCCACTACTATCATGAGTTCCCGGTAGTACAAGGACTCTACCTCACCTAGCCTCTCCTTACAAAGGAGAGGAATCCGAAGAAGATGCATTTGGAAAATGATCAATAGATTAGGGGTTACCCAAGGAAAACCCGGAAGCACCATAATAGGCATGTACCATTCGTGCATGAAGCATCAGCACTACCTCAATGGATATTGAAACAGTCAAATACAAATGACTCGATGATTTTAATCGTCCTGGCCCTACCCCTTTCCAGTCGACAAAGTAGTGAAGTTTTTCGGAGAGTACTTCAGCCCCGCCATCGAGGATTCACCATATTAGATAAAGACTCTAAAGCCTCACTCCGACAAGTCATTGAACAACTTTTTGTCAGAATCAACACCGTCACCGACAGCACTACCTCATTGAAAGGGGAATTCTTGGAAGTTGCAACAATTCGGAGCTAGCCCTCAAAAGAATTCACCAAGGCAGATCTGGAAAATAAACATGAAAATTTCTGTCGCGTTCCTTGTTGTTTCCCTTCTCTCAATTCCATCTTTCGCCGCGTGGACACCACCGACCAATCCTGACCCTAGTAAAATTCTACAGGAAGCCAGAATAGATACAAAAAACAAACGATACGAAGACGCATTAGCAAAACACATTTGGTTTCACAAAAACGCTCTTCTTTATAAATATTCCCTAGCGGGGGTAAGATTATCGTTTGCCTTGACTGACTGGCACCACCTAGGAAAACATTATCCTCCGGCACTGACTAAACTGAAAGAGATTAGAGATTATGCTGCGAAGCAAATCCATGATGGGAATAACCTTTTTCAATACTTTCAGGAATTCGCAGCAATTAACAGAACTCTTAGTGAGAACAACCAAACCAAGGATGTATTTGTTTGGCTTGACAAGCATGCTCCAGGGAAAGCCCAAAAAATCTACCCTTTGGCCCAACCTGCCTTAGTTTCGGAAAAAGAATATAATTTGTGCGGAAAGTACATTGATTCCAAACAATATTTTTCTCGGATTGTTTTAAATTTTTCGGTAATTAATAGACTCGCTCTAAATTCTGAAATCAGTTCCACGCAAATTGAAATTGGAAAAGAACTTTTTATAAAAAATACCTCAACACTCATAGCACTTCTAGCGATAAACGGTCGAAAAAATGAGGCACGATTGATTGCAAACAAAGCAACTAAGGAGTTAAACCAATCTTTACTTCACGCTGAATTTCAAAAGGCTTTAAAAGGACATTTCTCAAACCTTAAATTGTGATCAACTTTCTTTCTCCTATCCTTTTAATTGCCCTTACTTTGACTATAGTTCATTAAGTCTTTACCAAAAGCAACTGAGCGGTTTCTCGATTTCCAATCGCCTCGACATGATTGATCGCTTGCTCTAGACCGAAGCGAGGCATGTTGTCGTAGACGCATTCTTCGTATCTCCTCCTCTTACCCACATTTGACAAGCCGGGTGTAACACTCACAACAACGAAAAGACTAGTCAACATGAAAAGGGGCACACGCTCGTGAAACACTGGTCACGTCGGAACTTGCTCAAGACAGCTGGTAGCCTCGCATTGGCATCGGCACTTCCCTCTCCCAACGTCTCTGTCGCTGGAATGTGGACCAGCATTTTTGGTGGGTTTGGCCGCAAGGTTTCTCCGATTACCCCAAACGATGATTTTTTCATTACATCCTACCGCTCGCCACCGAATGTCCGTGTTTCAAATTGGACGTTGGCTATCAAGGGTCTGGTAAAATCCCCCATGATACTGACCTATTCTGAACTCCTTGCTCTCCCCACGGTGACTGAAATTGTCACGTTAGAATGCGTCGGCAATGGTGTTGGGGGGGAGAGTATCGGGACGGCGAACTGGGAAGGGGTGCCCCTAAAGTCTTTACTCGACAGGGCAGGTGTCGACACGCAGGCTTACGATGTCGTCTTGCGTGCGGCTGATGGTTACTCCGACAGCTTCACGGTTGAACGGGCTATGCAAGGGGATGTCCTGGTTGCCCACAAGATGAATGGCGAGACACTCCCGCCGGGACATGGATACCCGGCACGGATCATTGTTCCGGGAATTTATGGCATGAAGAACGTCCAATGGCTCACAGAGATCGAATTAGTGAGTAAGGACTACCAAGGGTATTTTCAACGGCAGGGATGGTCTGATGATGCGACTGTTCAAACACGATCTTGGATCACTGATCCGCAAGAAGGT
>JAYWMS010000391.1:0-1500 GCA_035873215.1 Nitrospirota bacterium
GGTCAACGCGGCCTAGCGGCCGGGCTGCCCCCGCCTCGTGCTGGGCTGCCAGCAGCTTTGACTCCCCCGTGGGACAGCACAACGAGCCGTCGCTGCGCTTTGGGCTCCTTGCTTTGGCCTCATCCGCCCCGGTGGGGCCAAAGGTGTGCAGCCGGCTGCGCCCGCTGCACGGATTCTTTCAATGTTTCCGGCCAGGCAGAGGGGGAGTATAGTCACGCCCACTGTACAGGACAAAAATCAGAACATCGGATGTATTTGATAAATATGATGTTTTGGCCCCATAAGCACATTCCAGAGAAGCATCAAGGCCTCGTGTAGTTCCTCTTGCTTATCTTGCGGATTGAATAGGAGGTTGCGAATCTTGTCAAATCCATAGCGGAAGACGCTCTTTGCTGGACGTTGATGTTTTTTAATGCGAATGGGTTTTCTGTCATTGAGCCAGGCGCCCACATGATAGGCCCAGCAAAAGGCGATGGTGATCACAGCAAATAGACGTTTCAGGCATTCTTCATCTTTCAGGTTCGCATCTTCAAAATTGAATCCCCGCTCTTTTAAGGACTGAAATAGAACTTCTATTTTCCACCTTTTTGCATAATCTTCCATGACTTGATCTGATGCATCATGAGATACAACAATCAGATAATCACCTGATTCTAGACGCATACCGGTTACCCAAAGAAGATGACCACAAATCAGGCGGTGACCAGATAAGCGACATGCAGTTGCAACCGGCAAACTCCTAAAAAAGTTCTCAGCTGGTGAAAGCTGACCATTCGAACGAGACACCTTCATATTTTTCTTAATACGTATACGAAATGTAATATTATGCTTGATCAGATATCGAAACCAATCTTCACCAATAAACGCACGATCTGCTACAAGGTATTGAATTTTATGCGCACCAAATACTTCAAGGAACTGATCGATGCGTTTCATGCGCTCCTTTGTATTGGAATTCCCTTTTTTCGAGAGAAATATCCAGAAGATCGGAAAGGCCGTTCCCTGGTGGACAATAGACAAGACGAGAAAATTAATGGCAAAGCATCCCAACATCCAGTTGGTTCGGTCCATCGATAAGATAAATTGATCATAAGGCAAAAACGAGGCAACGAACCGAGCGACCATATCCCGTTGAATTGCGACCTCTTTGAAGAATCGTTGAATCCGTCGGTAATGCGATTCCACCTTGGCGATGCCCGAAAAAGCGGTGGCGAGCTCGGCAAAATTGACCGTTTTAACTTTGAACAACGCGATGATCAGGCAAGCAAGACATTTGATGCGAGCGAGATTCCAGCCAAAATGAAGTTTGAGGACATCGGTGAGCATGGTAGTATGATCCATGGTGTGATCTCCTAGAACGCAAGTCGTTATGGGAAGGGTTACAATAATTCCCACAATAGAAGATTACACCATATTTTTCAATAGCTTATCTTTTTTGTCCTGTACAGTGCGCTTCCGTATAACTCTACGGAGTTATGACGTCATAATTACTTCACAAGC
>JAYWMS010000052.1:0-4474 GCA_035873215.1 Nitrospirota bacterium
GATCTCGTGGAAAAGGGCGTCTTTGCGCCCTTGGGTTTGGGCGGGTGACAAAGCGGACATTTTTGACCATTCCCGTCGGCTGCTGATATCGATTTTCCATGGAGCATTGATGGGCCAGGTGAGAGAAAAATTCAACAGACCCTCTCCCATAAGGGTGGTCATCTTCATGAGGACGGTTGTCCTGTTGACCTTAATTTTGGTCAGTCCGACCTTGGTGGCGAGTATCTATGGGGAAGCAGGGACCTCCATTGTCTTAGAAGATTTTCAATCGCTTGAGGCTGATGGATTTCCTGTGGGATGGAATGGGCAACGGAGCAAGGTAACAGCGATGGAAGCCTACTCGGTCCACCAGGAAGATGGCGCTGCCTTTTTAAAAGGAAAGGGTGCCAATCAGCGAGTCTATACGAAAAGCATTCAATGGAATCCAAAGACTCACCCGATTTTACGGTGGCGATGGCGGTTAGTTTCTGTCCCGGAACAGGCTGATTTCATGGCCGGTGTGTTTGCCAACCTCGACACGGATTTTCTGTTGATTCCGGTCTCAACTAAGTATGTATGGAGTGGAACGAAAAGTCAGGGAACCATCACGGATGGCGGTATATTTGGAGCAGCAGAAGTGGTCCTGCGTTCCGGCTCACAACCTATTGGGGAGTGGGTCACTGAGGAAGTGAATGCGTATGAAGATTTCAAGGAAATCCACCAACATGAGCCGGCTGATCAGGCATGGGGTATTTCCTTGCAAAGTGGCCCAGGGGTTGAGATCGACTTTGGGGCGTTGGAGATCAGTACGCAATAAGCACATTTAATAACAGTGCTTGAAGAATTCAATTCATCATGCCCAAGGAAAAAATGATTGATGTGAGCATGGGCGTTCTCGTGATGGGAACGGTCGGGACTCTCGTCGGTCTGCTTATGGGCGGGGGATTTTTGATCGTGGCCGTGATCCTGGGAACGGTGTTGGGTGTTGGTGTAGGGATGCTTGGCGGCCGTCGGTTATTGGTCGGTATTTTCATTGGCACGATTTTTGGTGGGGCGTTAGCCTGGGCCGTAGCGGGACGGGACAATATCACGGTGGGTGCAGGAGCCGGTGCGGCAATGGGCGGGTTCTTGGGTATTTGGGTTTCGATGCTCTTGGATACGTTTGGGGGCCGGGCCGTCGGGTCGAAGCCTCCTGTCAATTAGGAGGAATAGGTTCGTTATAGTCGAACATGGGTTTGGGAATTTGTCGCATTGTCAAACATTATAAAGTAAGAATCTAGTACGCTGCTATGGAAAATCGCGCAGTCTTAATCGGATCGATCATCTTTGTGTTTGGGTCATTCTTCATGATGATGGGGTTGCTTATCTATGAAACGTATAAGGGAAAAGAGGAACGAAAGGCGCTTCTTTCGAACTCACAGACGGCCAAACCTAGACTGATCCAACCTGTTATTATTCAAGATTTCTCGATGTATAAGACCATTGTTGGCGACGAGGGTCGCGAGATGGTGGAAATCCCTGAAGGGCCCTTTACGATGGGATATGACAAAGGTGATCCGGTGGAAGGCCCTGCGCATTCCATCTATCTCAAAGCCTATTACATTGACATGAAGGAAGTGACGCAGTCGGAATACGATCGATATGCCAAAATGACCAAGCGGGACCAGCCCATCGTGCCGGTGTTTGAAGAAGATATTGCGAAGCTTATCGATCCGGATTATCCCGTCGTGGGAGTTGGATGGAACGATGCCTTTGGCTATTGTCGATGGGCTGGCAAGCGATTGCCGACCGAAGCGGAATGGGAGAAATCCGCGCGCGGTGAAGGACGTCGTCTCTATCCATGGGGAAATGAGTTCGATTACACGTATGTCAATATTGATGGAGACGAGGATGGTTTCAAATATTTGGCGCCGGTTGGCTTCACCGAAAGCGGGCGCAGTCCGTTCGGACTCTATGATGCCGCCGGGAATGTCTCGGAATGGGTGGCGGATTCCTATGATGCTCAGTATTACCAAAAGACACCCTTTCGAGATCCTCCTGGTCCGGAGGACTCTGAGTTTAAGGTCATACGTGGCAGCTCATGGCGGGATTCAAAACTGAATACCCGTCTCACCAAACGATTCTCCGCAAAGATGTGGAGAACCGATGCGACCATTGGTTTTCGGTGCGCGAAAAATGTTGAAGCAATCGGCCGCGGATCTTGACGGGATGGCAAACTTGTTCATGAGTTCAATGAGGGAATAGGATTGGGAGGATAGAGATATTGAGAGTAACATGCACGTGATCGAGAATGGATAGTCGATTTAAACTCATTTTTCTCCTCGCTATCGTAGCCATGACGGGTATGCCCTTAGCTGGTATTCTGCGTGGCACAAGTTCTCCCCCTGTCGATCCGGATATTCTTTCTTCAACCCCGCTGCCCGGAGGTCCTCCTGTGAGGATTGCGAGTGCAGTCAGTGCTGATTCTTCTAAAAATGATATGGTGTTCATCCCTGCGGGTGAATTCATTCAAGGCACGAATCGTGGGGGATTCAATGAAAAGCCTGAGCGAACCGTGTGGCTCGACGACTATTGGATTGATCGGTATGAAGTCACGAATGTGGACTACATGAAGTTTGTCGAGGTCAGGGGACATCGACAGCCTGGTCCCCCATCCCGTTACGCCAAACGGTTGGCCCAGTTACGGGGGGATTATCAACCGATCACCTACGTGTCGTGGCATGATTCAGATGCCTATTGTCGTTGGATGGGCAAGCGATTGCCGACTGAATCGCAATGGGAAAAAGCCATGCGCGGGACTGATGGGCGTTTGTTGCCTTGGGGGCATTCCCCGCGACCTTTCAAAGCAAATTTGGGAGGATCGGAAGATGGTTTTGAATCAACGGCCCAGGGTGGATCCTTTCCGCAGGATCGCAGTCCGTATGGTGTGCATGATGGGTTGGGAAATTTGATGGAGTGGGCAGAGGATTGGTATCGTGAGCAACCGAGTGGGCCGGCCAACAGCATCCAAACGAATGTTGCCGATCGTGGTGGGTACAAAACGCTTCGAGGATCCGGTTATACCAGTGTTGGAACTGATCTTAGGTTGACCAATCGCAGTTTTATGATTCCTGATTTTCGCGATGAAACCATTGGGTTTCGGTGCACGCGTTCTGACCTGGGGAAAAAAGGCCAAAACGAACTTGTGGCGGAGTCATTTTATCCAGATTCTACTAGAGAAAATCGAAGTAGAAGAGAATGAGAAACACAGCCAATAGTATATTGACAACCATTCCGGCCAGCACTATAATGTCGAACAATTTTGCGTTACTGCGCATGTGTATGACCTCGTCAAAAAAAGTGATTGATCAGTATCATATCTCTTAAAAAACTGTCAAGCGTATTACTAACTAAGTTTAACTATTTAAGTACTGAGGGTGGTTATGGACCAATCGCAAGAAATGCAAACGAAAATCGGGAAGGGAATCTTTTACCTAACGGTTGCGGTGAGTCTCGGGTTTTTCTATTGGTTTGCCGGTATCCAATGCCCTTGTTAGTTCAGATGTCTGAGGTGTGAGGAAGAAGGAGGACTTCATAATGAAGAAGTTGATCTATGTAGGTATCTCGCTCGTCATCAGTGTGATCTATTTTCAGTTTCTTGATTGGTATCTCATGGATGCACAGGGATTGGACTATTTTTATATCTTAAGATGATCTCGAAGAATTTTTTAAATTAAACTGTAAATTAACCAAAAGAGCATTAGATATGAACTCGTTGATGGAGAAAAGGAGGTCGGTCATGGGTCGCCTCAAAATTGCACAGGCCTGGAAGAAAATCCTGGCAGTCTCGGGAGTGTTTGTGATGGGGGCTTCTTTATTGCTCCCAATTTTTCTAGCTCTTCCAGCCTTGGCTGGCGGGAGCGGTGGTAGTAGGGGTGGTCCTCCTCCGGAAGTGCTTGCAGCTCAACAGGCAGCAGCGGAAGCGGCCGGTGAGGCGGAGGTAGAAAAGGTAGAAATGGGGCGTGATGTCTATTACAAGATTGAAGGCCCTATTTCTGGGCGTGCAGCTCCCAGGACCGAGGACTCTGAGGAATATTATCCACGCTATAACTTTGAAAGCCGGGTGCTTCTCTGGGTGGCCAATCAGCAGCATCTCTATTATGGAAGCTTTGTGCTTGCTGTGCCCATCTTCTGTATGTGTATTGAGTTTGCCGGTATGGTATCGAAGGATAAGGCCATGGGCAAAAAGTATGATCAATTGGCCTATGATTTTATCAAGATCAGTTTGACGGCCTACTCCCTCACCGCCATCCTTGGTGGTATTCTGATTTTCACCTTCCTGACTTTGTATCCAGCTTTTTTTGGGTATCTCTCCGGCATTTTCCGTCCGGTTATGCATATATACGCGTTGATGTTCGTGGCGGAGAGTGGAACCCTCTACATCTATTATTATGGATGGGACAAGATGAGAGAGGGGGTGCTGAAATGGCTCCATTTGAGATCGGAAGAGCGTCGT
>JAYWMS010000399.1:0-3966 GCA_035873215.1 Nitrospirota bacterium
TAGTCACGCTGGGGATGACCCTAACGACCGTCGCAGCGATCTACACCATTCATCTAGTGCAACTCAATCACCAACGCGTCCAAGAAGACCGAATGGCCATGCAGCAAACCGTCCGGGCGTCCATGGATATGATGGCCCGAGAAATTCGGATGGCCGGGTATGATCCGAGTGGGCTCAATTCTGATGAGGAGTCGTCCAATGATTTTTTCGGAGTTACCTATGATCCAACGGCTCTCCGTCTCCAAGCCGACCTGAACGGCAACGGTCTTCTGAGCGATTCCAATGAGACGATCGTCTATTCTTATGATAAGCCGTCGCACATCCTTCGACGTAAAGTCGGTAGGGGTGGGCGTCAACCGGTCGCTGAGCATATGGAAGGATTTACGTTTCAGTACTTGGATGCCCAGGGTCTACTAACGACAGACTCCCAAAATATTCGAGCAGTCCAGGTACAGTTGACGGGGCGATCAGAACATGCGGATAGTCAATATCCTGAAAACGAAGGGTATCGTACGTTTACCCTACGGACTCAGGTGGTCCCAAGGAATTTGCAAGAAAGGTGAAGGATTTGCCTTGCAGCCAGTGAAGGGTAAATTCGTGATAAAGGCAGGTAATAGAAATGATGAAATTCAATAGATAATCATGTATTAAGGGAAAGAAAAGGAGCGAACCCATGAGTGCACCTGGTCACGCCCACGCGATCTCCATTGAGAAAAATTCCAAACGCATAAAAGTCACCTTTAACGGAACCCTAATTGCCGATACCCAAAAGGCATTAGTCCTGAAAGAGGGGCCGCTGCCACCGGTCAATTACATTCCACGTGAAGATGTCCAGATGTCCTATCTCCAACGAACTGATCACTCCACCCATTGCCCATTTAAAGGCGATGCCTCCTACTTTACCGTGAGTGTGGATGATAAAACCGAAGACAATGCCGTTTGGACCTATGAAGCCCCAATCGAAGCTGTGGCTCCCATTAAAGATTATGTAGTGTTTTATCCAGAGAAAATGGATGCGATTGAAGAGTTACCGAAGGATTAATTGAAAAGGGTAAAGAGCGATTCGGTTCTGACTGGCACGAGAGACGTCCAAGAATTTCGACGATTCCTGCTTGCTAGGTGATGTGTTCTTGGAAGACTTGATCCTTTAACCCTCCGCTCTCTATTTTCTTAAACAGCACCACATCATTTCCTTCAATCGTCAGTTCTGCCTGCCACAGTACTGCTAACCATTGGAAAGTTGATTCTGAAAAAAAACAGACGTGGGTCAAATCATTTTTGTAATGCCACTTGGCAAAGGCTTCACGATTGAGCACGCGTTTTGTCATGATGCCGAGGATGCCTCCTGGTTTCAGAATATTCCACAATTCATCTAACTCTTGTTTAGGCTGGTGAAGATGCTCAACCACTTCGGAGGTGGTAATGAAGTCGTATGACTGTTGGAGTAATGATCGATCGTCCGCATAAAAATGATCATAAAGCGTTACGGAATGTCCGGCTTCTTCAAACATGACGGAAATAGTAGGGCCTGGCCCTGAGCCAAAGTCTAGGCCATGGCTTCCTGGCGGCAATCGTTCATTCATAGGGAGGAAGAGCCGGTTCAGAAAACGTCTGTAGGCTGGATCATTCGGGGAATTTTGATGATGATCGTAGGCAGCTTTTTCTACTTGCGCAGAAAGGAATTGTTCAGGTGGGACAAAGACTAAATGACAGGTCTGGCAAGAATGAAAATTTCGGCGAGTGTCTTGGTGATAGGCCTTATTCGTGTTGAGAGCGTAACATAACGGACACATACGCGATCGGAATAGGGTTTGACAAAGAAGTAGGCCGGGATTATTTCTCGTCCTTATTCACACAGAGTAGGCATAATAGAAATGAGGTGTTTTAGCAAGACCTAATCCTCATCCCCCCCTCATGAGTCAATTCATTCGGTTTGTCGAGTATCACCCAAATACGTGTCCAGTTTTATTTGCCTACGGGAACCCGCGTGACTGTTATTTAATTGGACATGATTGTCTTCAACTTGAGTCCACCTCCTACCCAACCTCCAGAAAGTCCTTTAGGAAATTCAACCTAAATTCTGAGTGGAGGAAAACAACGGTGTGCCTTATTCCAATGGCCTTAGTTGCTTCATTTAAGTAAGGTTTTCTAGAGGCCGATGAGTCTTCAAAGATGAATCATAGGAGTCTGATACGAAAAAACTTGAACTTAAAAAGCATCAAAAAAATAGATCGGGAATCCGAACGGATCGCGCCTTGGGCAATAACGTGAAATGTGAGCTCCGCAATTAACAAAGAAGGGAGTCTATAGCTTCTCATTACCGGCGGTGTACTTTTTTGATGGACGAATGGAATCAATGAAAATCCTCACTGTAGCATTCATATTCTTGACCCATGTTTTCTTCTTTGATGCCTTTGCACAAGCCGAAATTAAAACCGCGCTAAAGACCGGTCCTCAATTGGATCATCTTGAGTGGACCATCGGTTCCGATCCATCATTTATTCTTTCAGAATTGATTTTTGATTCTGTCAGCATGTACACGGAAGGAACGGTGACGTATTATGATTCAGGTCATCCCTGGTTTTTGGAAACGCGGGGCGGATTTGGCCACGTGTTATCAGGGACGGTGATTGATACGGACTATCTGTCACCAGGGCGGGCCAACTTATTCTCCGAAAGCGAGTCCAGTATCAATGGGCATAATAGCCTCAACTTTGAGATCGATGTTGGGTATCGCGCCGGACTCACAGACCGATTTCTGAGTTATTGGCTGATGGGGTTTGCTTGGAACCAAACCCGGTTCCAAATAATAGACGGTGTCCAAACCAAAGATCCATTTAACCTGACGGTACTCGGTCCGTTCTCCGGTCTTAACTCCGAATATCGTGCCCGGTGGTACGGGCCCACCTTGGGATTCAACGTAACGACTTCGTTGCATCCGTGGCCCTATCTTCTTCAAGTCGATGCTCGGTATTGGCCGTATGTGTGGTATGAGGGAAAAGGGGTGTGGAATCTTCGGTCAGACTTTATGCAGAATCCCAGTTTTATTCATGAAGCGACCGGATATGGTGGGGATATCCAGATCCGCCTTCGTCATTTTCTGTCCAATGGATTTGTCCTTGAACTGGGGTATTCAGGAATGTATTTGCGAGCCAGCGATGGAACCGATACAACTTTTTTCTCGAGCGGGACTGTTTCCACCATTCCATTCTTGAATGCCGCACAAAACAGCCATTTTTTTCATATCGGAGTAGAGCTTATCTGGGGCCATGGGTAGAAAGATCATTGGCCGGGAGTTGAAACCCGCAGAGAAATACAAAGGGTAAAGAAATTTTCGCAGGATGGGATGCTCAACCGAAGGCAAGAAACATAAAAGTGCAATTGGTGTAAAAAGAGCCCAGGCAAAAAATTTTGCCCGGGCTCTTTTGCTTTGAGGGAAGGCCGATAAGAAGAAAGGCCCTCCAGGTATCCATCGGAATTATCCCAAGGTTGCCAGGATCCTATTAAAGGTGGCACTTGGGCGCATAGCTGCTTTTACCTTGTCCGGGCAAGGGAGGTAATAGCCACCGATATCCATCGCTCGTCCTTTCGAAGCTTTGATCTCGGCAAGAATCGTATCGAGGTTGCTTTCAAGTTCTTGGGCAATAGAAGTAAATTGTTGTTTCAATTCCGAGTCGTCATTTTGCGCCGCGAGTTCTTGTGCCCAATACATCGCTTCGTACACGTGGCTGCCGGCATTGTCCAATTCTCCCAATACCCGACCAGGAGATCGGCGATGTTCCATGAGCTTGCCGGTAGCCCTATCAAGCGTATCCGCCAGAACTTGGGATTTTTTGTTATTTTTGAATTTGCTTAAATGCGCGAAAGACTCGGTGAGCGCAAGGAACTCTCCCAGGGAATCCCAGCGTAAGTGCCCTTCCTTCACAAACTGTTGAACATGTTTCGGTGCGGAACCGCCTGCCCCTG
>JAYWMS010000129.1:0-6899 GCA_035873215.1 Nitrospirota bacterium
TGAAGCATTTCAGGCAACAACGTTTCAACCTCATGAACACGACTTCCAGGTAACACACCGATAACCAAACCTTTCTCTGGCATTCCCAATCTGCGACGCACTTCACGTTGATCATAGGTAGGTGCCATAGAGTCAAGCAGCGGGTGTCCGACATAGTCACATGGCACGTTAGCTTCATCATAAATGGCTTTTTCAAAAGGAAGGATGACGATGACCCGGTTGATCACGCGTTTGATAAGGTGAATTCGTCGGCGACCCCAAGCCCAAATCTGTGGGGCAATATAGTATATGATTCGATGCCCAAACCGTGCAGCAATCTTGGCTAATCGAAGATTCATGCCCGGGTTGTCGATCAACACAATCGCATCGAAGGCTTCCTGCTGTAGATAGTGCTTCAACGTCCGGAGATTTGCCCATCCCTTACGGATCTGGTTGATTCCAAGCACTCCAATCCCATCAACCCGTTCCAAACCTGATAGCAGCGTAATTCCTGCGGCCCGCATATGCTCACCACCTACTCCGACCAATTCTACATCAGCTTGTAGCTTTCTTAAGGCAATGGCCAGGTGAGCTCCATGCAAATCTCCCGATGCCTCTCCTGTCACAATAAAAATTCTGGCCACTGCAGACCAACGTTTTATGACAATCCAATAGAAACCGCACGGGCAGCAGGCTTTCTCTCTTCAACCTGATTCCCATTTTGTTTAATGCCCGCTATTACGTCAAATGCCAACTCCAATGCATTTAAGCCTTCCTCACCGGAAACACCTAGGGGGACCCCCTGATGTATCGATTGTAAAAAGGCATCCACTTCGCGGGTAAGGGCATCTTCTGTCCCACCATCGAATGATTCTTCCACCACCCGGCCTGATCCCAGTTCCGGTTGTACTTTCCGACACAACAATCCCCGACGTGTCTGATAATCTGCAGACACATAGAGATTTGGTTGAAACACGCAAAGATTCCGAAGGCGAGAGGTGGAGACACGGCTGGCGATGAATTCAGCGATACATCCACTTCCAAATTCGATACGTGCACTGACAAAGTCATTGTGCTTCGACATGACAGAGGCCCCAAATGCATTCACCTTTGTCACTGGGCCCAACCCCCAAGACAACACAATATCAAGATCGTGAATCATCAGGTCTAGTACAACATCCACATCAGTTCCACGTGGCTGATATGGAGCTAGCCGATTACACTGTATAAACTCTGGTCGATCCAAAACTGGACGAACGCTATCCAGCACCGGATTGAATCGTTCCACGTGCCCCACTTGGAGTCGCACACCCTTTTCTCGACCCAGGGCCACCATGTCACGACCTTCCTCAACCGTCGAAGCAATCGGTTTCTCCACGAGGACATGAATTCCCTGGTTCAAGCATTGCTGCACCACCTCGCCATGTAACGATGTCGGGACGGCCACGCTTACGGCATCAACATACTCAAGAAGGTGCAGGTAATCGCTATAAACTGAGACCTGATGTTGTTCGCCTATCAAACGTCCTCGCTCTAAATTTTGATCTGCTACACCAACTAACGTCACACCTGGAAGAGAGGAATAGATTCGGGCGTGGTGCTTCCCAAGATGCCCCACGCCTATCACCCCGACTTTGATGTTTTCCCTGTTCATGACATGTTTAAAACAAGAAATATCCGGGTACCAACAAGAGCCTTGCAGGATTTTCCTATCCAATGCCAACTAGTCACCCAGTAGATCAGGATAACATACCAACCACCGCGATATTCGCTTGATTCGCCTGCTGAAGCATGGCTTCTTTATCGAGCAATATCGACCTACCTGCATCGAGAGCCAAAACAGTCGCTTTCACTTCTCTCATTGTGGAAATCGTTTCCGGGCCTACAGCGGGCAAATCAAATCGGAGATCCTGAATTTGTTTACACCGTTTCACGACCACGGCTCCTTGCCGAGCTAAACGTCCTCCCCGGCGAATCGTTTCATCGGTCCCATCCGCAGCCTCTACCGCGAGAACCGCACGGTCTTTGACGACCAGACATTGACCGATATCCAACCGGCCCACTTCACCAGCCATCGCCCATCCAAATTCAATATCGAATTGTTCTTTCTTTGTCGGTGCTCTCGATGATAAAATCCCGCTAGGGACCAGAATGTTTTGCAACCCAAATGTCGACTCGCGAATTTGGATGCCTTCGCGTTCCAATTCAGCCGCAACTTCACGCAAGATACCATCATCCTTCCAGGTCTTCAGCCTTGCAAACAGCGCCATCGCACGAAAGTCCGGCCTGACATCTGAAAACACATGGGTCTTTTTCATGCCTCCTAACATCACGGCTTGATTCACACCGTCACCCTTCAGCGATTTAATTGCTTTATTGAACTGCCCGATTCGAATCCAATGAATCCGATCAACACAGCGTTCCAACTCAGGCAAGGTCTCACCTACATGCGCAATGGCCGACACAAAATAGCCTAATCGCCGAGCATTTTCGGCAAAAATAATGGGAAACCGACCATTTCCGGCAATCAACCCAATTCGCTGATCCGCGGTGACAGAAGAGGGTGATAAGGCATCAGCATCAGATGATGATAAGGGAAGGGTCAATTAAAATTCCTCTTCGTCATCATGACCTTTTTTAGCTGGCCGACAAGCTCCTCGCGTGGATGCTTCCAGGAAGGTGAGCAACATGAGAACATCGGGACTATCTTCGAACTGATAACGGGCAAGTTTCGTTGATTCTGCCAGTCGTTGATTCTTTCGAAAGAGTAATTGGTAGGCTTGCTTGAGGACCCGAATCCGCTGATTTGAGAAACCGCCGCGACGTAGACCAATAGAGTTTAAGCCATAGAGCTTGGCACGATTGCCCGCAGCCCGCATGTAGGGAGGGACATCCCGCGCCACCGCTGAACAGCCCCCTATCATGGCATAATCACCGATGCGAACATACTGATGAACCCCGACAAGTCCCCCAATTACCGCATGACTGCCAAGGGTGATATGTCCGGCCAACGTCGCGGCATTGGCCATAATAACGTGATCACCCACATGACAATCATGTGCAAGGTGAACATAGGCCATCAGAAAATTATGATTCCCAAGGGTGGTCACCCCTCCCCCAAAGGCTGTTCCTCGATTAACAGTGACATATTCACGTAGGATATTGTCATCCCCGATAACAACACGCGTGGGTTCGTCCCGATATTGGAGATGCTGCGGCGCGGCGCCGATCGAGACAAAGGGGGAAAGCTTGCATCGGTGACCGATTTCAACAAACCCATCAATCGTCACGTGGGAATGCAATTCGGTTCCATGACCAATGCGAACATGTTCTCCAACGACACAAAAAGGACCGATGATCACGTCTTCATCAATCTCGGCTTTGGGGTGTACAATGGCTGTTGGGTGTTGCGGCATATCAGGTCCTCAAAACGATAGGGTCAAGTACCTTCCGAGTCACGATCTCCCATCAACCATTCTCACTCTCTAATGACACCATCGCTGTTGATTGGGCTTCACATGCCAGGTCGGCACCAACAAACACTTTCCCCATCATTCGCCAAAAAGGCGGACGGCGTTTCACCACTTCTACCTCAAGCCGAAGCTGATCACCGGGAATAACAGGCTTTCGAAACTTGGCTTTATCAATACCGGTCAGATACACCACAGGCGATCCTTGAGCTTCTGATGAACGAATGGCCAAGATTCCGCCGAGCTGGGCCAAGGCTTCCAACAAGAGCACACC
The DNA here is from genome assembly GCA_035873215.1 of Nitrospirota bacterium. GTDB lineage: Bacteria > Nitrospirota > Nitrospiria > Nitrospirales > UBA8639 > JAYWMS01. The sequence continues at coordinate 3,724 of JAYWMS010000129.1, forward strand.
CGGCATAATAGGCCGCCCCGGAAAATGACCCTGGAAAAATGGTTCATTGGATGTGACATTCTTGAGACCAACTGCCCGTTTATTGACGGATAACTCAATAACACGATCGACCAAAAGAAATGGGTATCGGTGTGGAAGAATTGATTGAATTTCTACAGTATCCAGGTTGATAAACGATTCAGCCATACAGGCATTCCTCCCACGTCAGTCATCCACAGGTTGGGCAATCAGATGCGAGAGACTCCTCTCTCAAATTGACCTAATCAATTTCCGCATCCCCCTTGATTCATAAATCTTTGAACCAGGGGCTATTTATTATTTGCTCGATTCAGAACCTCCAGCACTTGTCGTGAAAGGTCCAGCGACCTGTCAAAATATCGGGTGGTTGTCGCAGGCCCTTTCTCTAGAACCAGCACTAAGCCCAAACGTTTCGCGAGATCTGCTACGACGATATCGACGTGATCTCGAAATTCCGTGAATAACTGTGCTTGTTTCTCCTGAACTTCACGATTGAGATCACTAACTTTTTGTTGATACTCCATAGCACGACGACGAAATTTTTCTTCACGTTGTTGTTTGGCAGTAGGACTCAAAACGCTTTCTTGTCTCCGTAGCTGATTTTCAAGTTCCCGTAGTTCCTTTTGTTCCAATTCAATTAACACCTGACGGTTTTTCATGAACTTACCCAGTGACTCATTGGCTTGCCGGCCCAATTTTGATTCTTTCAATAGCCATTGTGTATCCACTACTCCGATAGGGATAGCTATATTCCCTTTTTCGTCCATAGCTGATGAAGAGGCGCAAGCCGTGAGCAGAATAAATATCCCACCAATACCAATCCATCGAAAACGTTGCATAGCTCTTCCCATGCCTACATCAAAAATCCACATCATTACTCATACCCCTACTAATATTACTCATACCCATTATTACTCATACCAATACTAAAAGACGTTTCCAACTGAAAACTCAAAAACTGACGTTTGTTCATTCGGTTTTGCATCTAAATTAATACCCCATGCGGCCCGCAAGGGACCAAAGGGTGACACCCATCGAACTTCTATGCCTGATGCCGGCCTTAAATCAAAGGAGAGTTCATCTCCTTCAGCAAATCCCTTGCCATAATCAAAGAAGATTACACCATTTAATTTGGCATCAGGAATAACCGGAAAAATTAATTCGGCGTTTAATATGATTTGTTTGTTCCCGCCCGCTAAGGTGCCACTAGTCGTAACGGGACCAGCCCGCCCAAAACGAAACCCGCGGACAGAGTTGATTCCACCGACAAAAAACAATTCAGTCAACGGAACGGAATCCCCTCCGTAGCCTTCAGCAATACCAAACCTTCCACGAAAGGCCGCGCGCAAATCCCACAAATGAAGTGGAACGTATTTCAACCCATCCAAACTCACTCGATAAAAATTATTCGTCCCCCCTAACCCTTCAGTACCAAATCCCAGTTTAACGCCAGTTCTTGATCCTCTGCGAGTATCCTGAAAATTATCGCGGGAATCCCGAAAGAGACTGGCACGAAATCCTGTTGTGGATTGATTTCCCACTTGAGCCAGGATAAAAGGGGGTGCATCAGTCGAGGGATTCTTGATTTTTATGCCTTCCCCCACGAGAGTCAAGCTCCCCGCAATGTATTCCGAGAAAGATCTTCCAAACTGAAACGTTGCCCCGGCTCGCTCTTCTTCATACGTCAAAAAATTTGTTGCCGTGCTGAATCCATCAATCTGAAAAGAGGTGAGTCCATCAAACAAAGCCGGATTCCGGAACGTGAGCACGCCCAGCGTTCGTCTCCCCCCAATTTGCCCTCGAATTCTTGCTAGGTAGCCTAGACCAAACAGATTCCCTTCCGTGATATTCGCAATAGCTGTAAATTGATCCAAGGTACTAAAACCACCGCCGATGCTAAAGGAACCCGTAGGTTTTTCCTTCACCTTGACATCTAAATCAACCTTGTCTTCGGCCACCTGGGTCGGAAGAATTTCTACCGTCTCAAAAAAATTCAAGTTATTGAGTCGTTCAAAACTTCGTTTAATCGCCACCGAATTGATGACCTCTTGTTCATCCACCCGCATCTCACGACGAATGACATTGTCTCGCGTCTTATCATTGCCAATAATGTGAATCTCCCGTACACGAATGAGTGACCCTTCTTTAATCACGAAGGTTATATCTGCCTTTAATGTTTGGGGATTCGGGACCAGCGATGGCGTCACCTCGGCAAAGGAATAGCCTTTTTCTCCATACCTATCTGTAATGCGAGTCACCTCTTGTCTGACCAACGCACGCTGAAAAACATCAGTTGGCCGTAAATAGGACTGCAGTTCCAATTCCTCATTTTCAAAAACGGTATTCCCCTCATACCGAACAAAACCAATGATGTAAGGAAATCCTTCGACGATATGAAAAGTGAGAGTAAAGGACTCTTTGTCGTCACTTAACACAATACTCGGCAACCCAACTTGTACATCCAGGTAGCCTTTGTTGGAATAAAATTCTCGGATCCGTTCGACGTCATTCGGCAATTCTTCCTGATGAAGAATCCCTGCATCAGTCAAGAGCGAAATGATGGGTACCCATTCACGATTGGCCATAACCTCTAACAGATCGCTTTCCTCTACAACGGTGACCCCTTCAAATATGATATCGCCAATTCTGGCGCGTGTTCCTTCTTGAATAAAGAACGTAATACGATTTCTGGATTCATCCAACGTCTGCACCACAGGAATGACTTGGGCATTGTGATAACCATCTTTCCGATAGGCTTCTCGGATTTTCTCGGCACTGACTTGGATTTCATTCGGATCTGAAAACACCTGACTTTTGAGTGTCACCACTTCCTGGAGTTTATCTTCTGAGAGTTCCTTATTCCCATCAAAGATGATTTCGACCGTGAAGGGTTTTTCTGTGACCACGAAGATCACATCAATACCGCCCAGCACCGGTTTGGTTTTAACCTGAACATCCTCAAAGAAGCCCATGTTATAGATTTTACGAATCTGTTCTCTCGAAATTTCTGTTGTCATCTGTTCTCCAACATTGACGGTGATTCGACCCAGAATTGCAGAATCCTCGATTCGTTGGTTCCCTTCTATGGAGATTGAGCGAACCACAGAAGAATTCACTTGTCCCCTAGCCTTTAACGCCACAAACGGCCCCAAACCGGA
>JAYWMS010000401.1:0-5764 GCA_035873215.1 Nitrospirota bacterium
ATCCCTCCCGAATACATCGATTCCATGCGAGTGAAAGTTAATCTCCTGACGAGTGACATGATCCGTCAATGGATTCCCGCTCGTCCCAGATCTGCACACAAAGGGACGTTTGGACACTTGGGCCTCATCGCTGGCTCAACAGGAAAAAGCGGGGCTGCGGCACTCTCAGCGAGAGCAGCACTACGGTGTGGTACCGGCTTAGTCACAATCGCCACCCCCACAAACGTCAACCCGATTTTGGAAACACTTACCCTCGAAGCCATGACTGTCCCCATGCCTCAGACGGCGGAAGGTAGCCTTTCACTGGATGCGGCACCCCATCTTGAAAATTTTGCTCAAGAACGGAATGCCTTGGCGATCGGCCCGGGACTTTCCACACAGGCGGAAACAGTTGAACTGGTTCGATCTTTTATCGGGAGCCTCGACCGTCCCTCGATCATTGATGCGGATGCCTTAAATGCTCTAGCAGGCCATACCTCGATACTCAAGGCTTGTCGGACACCTCCAATTCTGACCCCCCATCCTGGAGAAATGGCCAGGTTGTTGGGAAAGGGAACCGCACAGGATGTCAATCAGGACCGGTTGGGAGTCGCTCGTCAATTTGCACAGAATCATGGGTGTATTCTGGTATTAAAAGGAGCACAAACGGTTATGGCTAATGCCGATCAAGAAATCTCAATTTGTCCCACCGGAAATCCGGGAATGGCGTCTGCCGGGATGGGTGACGCCTTAACCGGAATAATTGGTGGCCTGCTCGCACAGGGACTGCCCCCGTGGAAGGCTGCACAAGCAGGAGTGTTCCTCCACGGATTAGCCGGGGATATTGGGGCGCGACAGTATGGAGAAATTGGCTTGTTGGCCAGCGACTTGATCGATTCCATACCGGCCGCATTTCAACAAATCCTTGGAAATTCAGGTTTGTAAGGTGCATCCGAGTTCCTCGCCATCGATTCACTTTTCTCGTAAGTCAGATCACACATGGAACGCCACGCTGACCTCCCCTGCCATCACAGAATCGTTAGGCATGGCTATAGGGCGTCATCTCCACGGCGGCGAAGTCGTGATGTTAATCGGTGATCTCGGGGTTGGGAAAACTGTTTTTGTTCGTGGGCTGGCTCAGGCTTGTGGGGTACTACGCGAGATAGTAAACAGCCCAACCTTTACTCTTGTTCAGGAGTACCACGGAACGCCTCATCTCATGCATGCAGATCTGTATCGCATCGAGAAGACTGATGACCTCATCAATCTGGGGTGGGCTGAACTTTTTGATGGGACCAGAGTGGTGATAATCGAATGGGCTGATCGACTGCCACTCGCACAACTCCCGCCTGACTACTTGACGATTCAGTTGAAGCACCGTGGTCGGCAATCAAGATCGGTCATTCTCACGGCCATAGGACCGGTCAGCACGAAATTATGTCAGCAGGTCATCCAGAATTTTCAGAGCCCTGATTAGGAGAGCGCATTCGGCATGTGGGAACTGTTGAATCAATTAAAAGGATTAGGGCGCCAATCCCAAATGACCCAATCGACGAATCATTACAAGTCAGTTGCCTATTCAAAGCCTATCCTGAACCTGGTTGAAGGAAGGCCCAGTTTGTTACCCGCCCAACCTCAATGGGACCAAGACACCTTTTTTCACGGGCAAGGACACAGAGGCTTTGGCACCCGGAACGTACACCGAGTACGTGGGGACAACAAAGGCCTGAAAACGCCGCTGGTGGCCCCCCCTCGACGGAGTTTTGCCTGGGCGAGGCCAAAGAAGCTCAGGACATGCTTTTTTAACAGGTCTCTAAGGCTTCTCTCCCTATGAGCGAACAAAACCTCACGCCTCTCATGCAACAGTTTCGAGATGTCAAGCAGGCGCACCCAACGGCCATTGTATTTTTTCGCGTGGGAGATTTCTATGAGATGTTTTACGAGGATGCTGAAGAAGCCTCATCCTTGCTGAATATTGCATTGACCTCACGAGATAAGAACAGTCCCAATCCGGTGCCCCTTTGCGGGGTCCCGCACCACGCAGCCTCAAACTATATCGCGAAGTTGTTACAGGCCGGGAAAACGGTAGCGCTGTGCGAACAGGTCGAAGATCCCAAATTAGCCAAGGGTTTAGTACGCCGAGAAGTCGTCCGCTTGTATACTCCGGGGACACTATTCGATGATGAATTGCTGGATGGCAAACATGCTAACTTCCTCGCCGCAGTGGACGCCATCAGATTAGCCCCGACAAATCGGGAGTGGAGAGTCGGACTAGCTGCGGTGGACCTGTCAACGGGAGAGTTTGTGATGTCCGAATTCGGTGGTCACCAGGCCTACGAGGATGCTGTGGATGAACTGGTCAGGCTGGAACCCAATGAAATCATCTATCCGGAGGGAGATGGGGGTGTACTTGCTCCATTCCTTGCGGTCGTAGGAGCCAATAAATTACCGACACCCATTCCACAGAAGGCTGCATGGTTTCAACCTCATGCTGCGAAAGAACGTCTCACGGCTCACTTTCAGGTAGAGACTCTGAAAGAACTGCATCTTGATTCCCTTGATATGGCGATCCAGGCCGGAGGCGGCGTGCTTCACTACTTGAGAGAAACACAGCCCACGTTCAATCACGGACATATTCGTCAACCACAGATTCGTCATCTCCAACGTGATATGTGTTTGGATTCCATGACTATTCGCAACCTGGAGTTACTGAAGCCACTCTCATCCGATCAACGGAATGCCACCCTACTCGCGGTCCTCGATCACACCGTCACCTCTATGGGCGGACGCCTATTGCGGGATTGGCTGGTTCGTCCACTGACTACCAAAGACCTCATCCAGCGCCGACTCGATGGGGTATCAGCCTTAACACAAAATGTGGGATTTCGTCTGAACATTCGGACTGAACTTAAGACCATTCGTGATATCGAACGAGTGAGCACCCGCATTTCGATGGGGTCGGCCAATCCTCGAGACCTCTTACACCTTAGAGATTCATTGACCACATTACCCAAATTGTTGGAACAGATAACTCCATACTCTGAGGTGATCTTTAAGAGCCTGTGCCATGAGTGGGACAACCTCCAGGAGGTCTTCGCACTCATTGATACGAGTATTATGACCGATGCCCCGATCGCTCTTCGTGATGGCAGCATCATTCAAGATGGCTACGATTCCCAGGTTGATGAACTCCGCATTGCGTCCAAAGATGGCACGAGGTTACTGGCCGATCTCGAGGTACGCGAGCGTCGACGATCGGGAATCGATTCGCTGAAGATCAAATTTAATCAGGTGTTCGGTTATTACTACGAAATTACCAAATCGAATCTGTCTCGCGTACCACTCGACTTCACACGAAAACAAACTCTCGCGAATGCCGAGCGGTTTACGAACAGCGAACTCCAAGCTCTTGAGGATCAAGTCACGGGCGGGGACCAAAAGTTACGTCAAGTGGAACAGGAAATCTTTTTCCAGATCCGTTCAAAGATCGCTGGCGAAACGACTCGCATTCAACGGATGGCACAACGCGTGGCCATCCTTGATGTCTTGAGTACCTTTGCCGAAGTAGGATCAAAAAACCGCTATGTGTGTCCAGATCTTCATGAAGGCGGCGTGATTCATATTGTGGACGGACGGCACCCGGTCATTGAACAGCTTCGCCCCGCCGGGGATTTTATTCCAAACGATGCCTATATGGACCTTGACGATCAGCGCCTTCTTCTTATCACAGGACCTAATATGGCAGGAAAGAGCACGTATCTACGACAGCTCGGTCTGATTACATTAATGGCTCAGATTGGTTCCTTTGTCCCTGCCTCAAGTGCAAAGATTGGGTTAGTGGACCATATTTTCACCCGTGTCGGCGCATCCGATAATTTGGCCTCTGGGCACAGTACCTTTATGGTTGAGATGATGGAGACCGCTCGCCTCCTGCAAGCTGCCACTCCTAAAAGCCTTATCCTGTTGGATGAGATTGGTCGGGGAACCAGTACCTATGACGGACTTAGTCTCGCGTGGGCCATTGCAGAATATATTCAGGATCAGTCCAAGGTGGGAGCCCGCACTTTGTTCGCCACGCACTATCACGAAATGACAGAAATGGAAAAACAACGGGAAGGAGTGAAAAACTTCACGGTGGCGGTGAAAGAAGATAAGGGAGACGTCATTTTTCTAAGGAAAATCATTCCCGGAAAAGCTGATCGCAGCTATGGGCTCCATGTCGCCAAACTCGCAGGCCTTCCCCATGCATTGTTATGCCGCGCCCAAGAAGTCCTCATGCAACTTGAGCAATCAGAGGGTAGCAACCTACCACAGTACGATCTATTTAGCGGAGTGCACCCTGATCTTCATCACACCCAGGACTTACCCGCTCCCCATCCAATTTTAGAGGAAATGAAACAACTCGATTTATTTTCGATGACCCCGCTGGATGCGCTCAACCGTCTTGCAGACTTTAAACGGCGCATGGATTCAGAATAAAAAAAAAGGCCGGAGCTGTTTCCAGCTCCCGCCTTTTTTTAAAAATCTAAACCAATATCCTTAGGTTTAACGAGTTGGGCTAATACTCTTACCAAATTTGCCGCTCGCAGTTCCTTTGGATTTATGTGGATCCTGGTTAGAATATGGGATAACACCCTTAATTCCACCAACACCAGGAATCATCACATCATAGGCCATTCTCTTGTTTTGCTGCCAGGAGTTGTCATCGATTGATTGCACAACACTGATTGCGCGAAGGCTATGAATGCTTCGTGGCTTATCTGGAGACCCAGCCACTTCCGGAATTGGCTTGATGGAACTTACCACACGGTGGTTCTGCTTGGTTTCTTTGACCGTCACTTCCACGAGCGTGTACTTGGATGGCTTGGTCCCCGTCATAACCGTTTGGCTTATGGAGTCCTTGCCTAATTCCTTCAGTTTCGCCCACACTTGGTCATTGGCTGGAAACACTTTGACGTTTTTTCCAGGAAAATACTTTTGCCAATAGTAACCACTTTCTGCATTTCCACCAAACACAGCAAAGTTTATCCATGCTGCCTTGTCATACGGATCAATCACAGCCACACGGCCATGCAAAGTCGTTGGTTGGCTGAGATCGCCCCATTCAAATCTTTCTTGGAATGCCTCAATGCCGAGAGCAGTAGAGGCCATGCCACCTACCAAGGCAATGACAGCCAGGACTGCCAACCCTGTCATTCGAAGCTTCATAATTCCACCCTCCTGTGTATAAAAAAATAAAAGCTTACGTTACAAACTTATGCAGTCCAGACTATTCAGCTTCAAGAACTTTAAATGAGGTAATAGTATTGCCACCGGACAATTGGACTTCCATAGCAACCAATTTTTGCGATGCTTGCGTGAGTTGTTTCATCAGAGATGAATCTTTCACACGGAGCCGAACTGTTGTTTGGGGGTTATACCAACCGGCATAGGGATTATTTTTCTCTGTACCGCCAGTCATACCCCATGCACAGCAGGCAAACAATGGGTCAGGAATCGAAACATCACGATCATCTGAAAAACGTCCTAAAGGTTTCCCGGTTTCACCAGGATCGCCGGTATTCCAGAATTGAATCCCAAAAAGGATCTCCCCATTTGGATTGTCGGCCCAATGTGCGTACACACGGCCTTTTAAGCTGGTTGCAATTTTCCCATCCAGCTTCATATCGCCAATGGATGCGATAACGTTAGGATCAGCACCGCATTTCTTATTGCTCGCGCATGGACCCTTTTGGGCTTCGGCAAATCCGACGAACCCGACGGTCAACAGGGCCACGGCAAAAAG
>JAYWMS010000410.1:0-4507 GCA_035873215.1 Nitrospirota bacterium
GCTCGGTAAGTATTTCTCGCAGTCAATCATTACAAGAAACGGTCCCACGCTGTGATGACGAATAGAATAAGCGGCTTCGTCGCCAGCCGAGACAATGCAGCTTATAGCGAATTAACACTCCACAGATCGAAAAGGCATACCGCACACTAGCCAACATCCCAATTTGGGAAGCGGACTCATGGTATCGTGTGGATATGGGAACTTCCTGAATTCGAAGTTTATTCACCACGGCCTGTGCAATAATTTCAGTGTCAAAGACAAAACTATTCGAGTTCGCCTGGAGGTTGACCGTTTCTAAAAAATGCCGTGAATAGGCTCGGAACCCTGTGTGGTATTCGGATAAAAAAATCTCGAATACCATATTCTCCAACGCCGTAAGCCACAGGTTTCCGTAAAACTTCCAGATGGGCATCCCACCCTGAATGAACTCACCTCCTAGCATTCGAGACCCAAATACCGCATCGCATTGCTTGGCTAGTAGTGGCGCAATTAACTGTGGAATCAGTTTTGGATCATATTGAAAGTCAGGATGCACCATCACGACAATATCGGCTCCACGTCGAAGCGCCTCGGCATAACATGTCTTTTGATTGCCACCGTACCCAAGATTCGTCTCATGGCGCGCGGTCACAACTCCCAAATGTTGCGCGATAGACCAGGTTTCATCCTGACTCGCGTCATCGACCAAGACAATGTCATCGACCCACTCGAGTGGAATATCCTTGACGGTGTGCTCCAAGGTCCGAGCCGCATTGTAGGCAGGCAAGACCACGATAATTTTCTGACTTCGCGCTGACTCGCTAGCCTGTTTCATGATAACCCGAGGAGTGGACACAGAATCCACAACGTCAACCACACAAGACATCCACCTATCAGATCCAATAACAATCCAGCTCGAATCATATGACCAAGAGGAATTAATCCTGTGCCATACACAATGGCATTGGGTGGCGTTGAAACGGGAAGGACAAAGGCCAAACTTCCCGCCAAACATACGCCTAATGTGGGGGGGACGGGGGAAACGTCTGCTGCTTGAGCGATGGCGATCACCACCGGAACCAACATACTGGCCGCAGCCGTATTGGAGGCAATCTCGGTAAGAATCAGCGCCGTCACAATTCCGACTGCCGTTAGATTCCATAGTGTGTTGCTACCCAAGAATCTCACCATACCTTCTCCAATGGCCGAAGCCAGTCCGGTCTGTACCATCAGATGACCAAAAGTTAACCCTCCCCCAAACAACAGAATCGTACCCCAATTGATATGACTAGCTTGCTTCCAATTCAAGGTAAACTCGCCGGCCTTCCAATTCACGGGAAGCACAAACAGTAGCCCGGCTGCAAAAATAGGAACGAGTTCTTTGGGTAGACGGGAATTGAGCCAATTCACAACATCCGCATCCCGACCTATAACCGCCCCTAATAGCCCAGGGCCGACCCAACAACATACCGCAACGGCCAATCCCACGCAGGTATTGATCTGCCCACGTGTCCAATACCCTTGTTCATCTTTCAGTGCCCGTACATGTTCCCACAGGGCCGGCATAACTGGTGGAAGCGGATACAGCTTTTTCAAGACAACAGAAATCAGAACTAGCATGATCAACGACAAGGGAAGCCCAAAGGACAACCATTGAAAAAATGAGATGTTGATGTTCGCTTGCTGTGATAACAAGCCCACACCAATCAGGTTCGGCGGCGTCCCAATGACAGTGGCAATGCCTCCTGCTGCGGCACTATAGGCAAGAAGTAATAGGGCTCCGATTTCATACTGTCCGGGAGATTTTTCCGTTTTTCGAACGATAGACAAAATGCCAAGTACCATGGGAACCATGATGGCCACGGCTGCCGTGTTGCTGATCCACATCGACAAAAAAGCCGTAGCACACGCAAGAGCCAAAAAGAGTCCAGCCGGACTTCCATTGATTCTCTTCATCGACAATAGCCATACAGCAAAACGGTGATCCACACCGTGAGCGACAAATGCTTCTGCCAGGAAAAAACTACCGATAAAGAGAAAGATAATGGGATGGGCAAACGTGGCAAACACAGTTGTGACGGAACCCAAGCCCGCAAGAACGCATAAAGCCGCTCCCAATAGTGAAGTGATAGCCAAGGGAAGGGCTTCTGTTACCCATGACACAACAACCCATGTCAAGATTCCTGCCAGGATATGGGCTGCATGTGGAAGATTCGTAAAGGGTAAAAAGTACACGAGACCGCCCAAGAGTGGCGCAAGAAACAGTCCAACTCTAGCCTTATTCGGAAAACTTTGGGACTGAGAAGGTTCGACAGGGCTCATGATTTCATGGCACACTTATGATACGGAGATCTGACAATCTGTTACATCCCTAACCGAAGACCTCATCATCACCATTGAGTTCATCGCTGATAGGGTATTGAAAAAGCATGTCCTGAGCCCTTCGGCTTTGCTCAGGATAAATTCCGTCGAAGGGTCCACCACCGGCTTTCTCCTGGAGGGGGATGAGTCATGAATGAAGGGCAATGAGTCCGCCGTAAGAAGTATTATCCCAAGAAAGTACGGGGGCATTCCTGAAAAATTTGAGTATTTCACCAAGCTGCTAGCCAATCGAAGAAACCCTAACACATGCCTTGTGTAAAATCACATGCGATTTCCAGCGGTGCTGATGTAAAAAGGGAAAAGGAACGTTGAAAAACCGTGTTTTTTTGTTAGGAAGTCAGTAGTATATTCCCTCCTCGAACGATGTTTGATGATGAAGTAGTCAATGCACCACGCCATAATTGCCCAACCACTGGAACTCGCCCCAACGCTTCGTTCTCGACAACAGGCTGGCGAACGCGTAGTTTTTACGAACGGATGTTTTGACATTCTCCACGTGGGTCACATTCGCTATCTCCAGGCCGCACGAAATTTAGGGGATCTCCTTATCGTCGCCGTGAATAGTGATGGCTCAGTTCAATCCCTCTCCAAAGGTCCAACACGTCCTTTCATTCCGCAGGGGCAACGGATGGAAGTTCTTGCGGCCTTAGCCTGTGTAGATTACGTCGTTCTGTTTTCCGAAACGACCCCGCTGGAGGTCATCGAGATGCTTCAGCCGGATGTGTTGGTAAAAGGAGGGGATTGGTCCGTGGACCACATCGTGGGTCGAGAGCTTGTCGAAAGTCGAGGAGGTAGAGTTCGCAGCATTCCGCTCATCCCAGACATTTCCACCAGTATTATCATTCAACGAATCCAACAATCATAAGAAGAGGAAGAGCATCGGGAACGTCCTCAAGCATCAGACAGTCGCATCACGTATTGATGCAAACCCATTCACTTCTCCACGCAACGACTCGGTTACACATCTCCATGGCAATCAATAATCACTTGTCGGCCTTGTCTCGCGACCAGCTTCAACCCATTTCCGACGCCCTGACAACACCTGGACGGAAGCCCATCCTCATCGGCCCTCATGGTTCAAGCCTGGCCTATGTCTTAACCTGTCTCATGGAAGAATCGACTCCGAGACAGTCGTCGCATCTCTCGTCTTCAAAGACATCTCGAGTGCCACAGGGTCAATCATGGCTGATCATGGTCCCCACGCACTCCGAAGCCGAACAGTTGTTTCAAGACCTGGTTTTTTGTCATGGCCTGTTTCACCGCACAACCCAGCGTCTTTCTTTTTTTCCGAACCGCGGCCACGCACCGTATGAAGTCACCGCGCCTGCCATCGATTTACTATCACAACGCATGCGGACGTTATTCCAACTCCAGGACTCTGAAGTCTCGGTGGTCATTACAACACCCGAGGCAGCCCTCCAACGTTTGTTGCCAAAGTCCGTGTTTGTTGACGCCTGCCTCACCTTGAAAAAAGGAAGCGTGTTCGACCGGGAACCCCTGATCAGCCATCTCCTGCGCATTGGCTACCGGCGGGTCTCCGTAGTTGAAATTCCTGGAGAGTTCAGTGTGCGAGGTGGCATCGTGGATGTATTTTCCACAGCCGCCGATGAACCGATGCGTCTGGACTTTCTAGGCGATACGGTTGAATCAACGCGACACTTCGATCCTGCCACGCAGGAATCAACTGAACGTCTCTCCCACGCTCATATCCTCCCGGCTCGCGAGTACATCCCCACCAATGAGGATTTTGTGAGGGACACTCAAGACCTCTCTTCAGATGCAGAATGGCGAGGCCCCGACATCTACCCTTCCATGAACACGTTGCTGGAATATTTTGCTCATCCCCCTGTCGTCGTCATGGACCGCCCCCAGTATCTTGCCAAGGAAGGACAATCCTTTTGGGACAACCTTCTGGAAACCTGGAGTCGTCTCGAAGACTCTCATTCTGGAGTTCCGTATCCTGAACCTGATCGGCTGTACATGTGGTGGGAAGATTTAGTCCAGGCACTTTCTCGGAATCCTACACTCACGACGGATGTGATCGCTCCATCGTCCGAGGATAGTTGGGAACCCATCGTGCACATATCCGCACCATCACCACAAAGCATCGGATTAGGCCTTAGAGGAACTTCCTTCTCAAACACGT
>JAYWMS010000203.1:0-6084 GCA_035873215.1 Nitrospirota bacterium
GACCGATGATGTCGAGCCTGTTGAAAAAGCATGTCCTGAGCGGAGTCGAAGGGACCGTCAGCGGCGTTCTCGGAGTTTTATCGTCCTCACGTACTTTGTGTACGCTCCGGTCGCCAAAACTCCTGCGGCCTTGCTGAGCGGGCTTTTTGAACAGGCTCCTTGTTTGAAAAGTTAAATGAAGGAACTTCTGGTGTAACTAGATTATGGAATTCTGCAACGATGGTGTCAGAACGAAGCGGGTGTTTGAAAAACACAGGGAGTATGTGGAGGAACTCCTGAGTCGTTACCTTGTGAAGCGATCAGCCTTACTGCCACTTCTGAATCTGGCGCAACAAGAAGAAGGGTATGTGAGCGAAACATCGATGAAAGAAATCGCTAAGATCTTGGATCTGACGCCGCCTCAGGTGTATGAAACGGCGACGTTTTATACTATGCTCAATTTGAAACCGATTGGAAAGTTTCATATTCAGGTTTGTAAGTCGCTCATGTGTGGTTTGGTCGGGTCAGATCCATTGATAGAATGGTTGCAAAAGCATCTCGAGATCTCTGTCGGCGGGACGACGGTTGATAGGCTGTTTACACTGAGTGCAGTTGAATGCCTGGGATCCTGCGGCACGGGACCCATGATGCAGGTCAATGATGACTACTATGAGCAACTGACGAATGAAAAAGTCGGCCAGATCGTGGAAGATCTCAAACGCCATGGGACGTCGTCGCTCAAGACCGGACCATATTTATATCCAATGCCGACTCCGTTCCCATAAACAAGGTGGCAACTCTATTGTAAATTCATAAATGTAAAGATTAAATACAATGCCTCAACACGAACCCCTCTTACTGAAAAATATGTTTCAACCCGGGTACACCGGCTCGCTTCAAGACTATGAAGGACAGGGCGGTTATCAGGCCTTGCGAAAGGTCTTGGACGAGGGCTCTCCGGAGAACCTTATCGAGTTAGTGAAGAATTCCGGGCTTCGCGGGCGGGGTGGGGCCGGCTTTCCGACCGGTATGAAATGGAGCTTCGTTCCCAAAGATCACCCTGGTCCGAAGTACTTGTGCTGTAACGCGGATGAAAGCGAGCCGGGTACGTTTAAAGACCGGCAGTTGATGGAACGGGATCCGCATCAATTGTTGGAAGGCATGGTTCTTACCTGCTTCGCGATCGGAGCGCAATCAGCCTACATCTATATACGAGGAGAGTTTCGATTAGGGGCGAATATTTTAGAGAACGCAATCCTGGAAGCCCGAGAAGCAGGATACATTGGCCAGAATGTTTTGGGCAGCGGGATTAGGGCTGATATTTGGGTGCATGCGGGAGCTGGTGCATATATTTGTGGGGAAGAGACCGCGTTGCTGGAATCACTGGAAGGGAAGCGGGGCATGCCGCGTTTTAAGCCGCCGTTTCCGGCAACTCATGGACTCTATCAAAAACCGACAGTCGTCAATAATGTTGAAACCTTGGCAAACATTCCCCACATCGTGAATCGTGGGGCGGAGTGGTTTGCCTCGATTGGTTCTCCGCCAAAAAGCTCAGGGACTCGAGTGTTTTGCCTGAGTGGCCATGTGAAACGGCCTGGCAATTATGAAGTGCCGATGGGGGTGACGTTTCGGGAATTGATTTACGAACATGGCGGTGGCATGTCATCGGATAAGAAATTAAAAGCCTTCATCCCCGGTGGAGCCTCGGCACCGTTCCTGACTGAAGAACATCTCGATGTGAAGATGGATTTTGAATCAGTCGCCATGGCTGGGTCCATGTTGGGGTCTGGTGGCGTGACCGTTATGGAAGAAGGCACCAGCATGGTGTGGGCAGCACTCCGTCTTATGGAGTTTTTCTACCATGAATCGTGTGGAAAATGTACCCCCTGTCGAGAAGGCAGTTCCTGGGTTCTTCAGACCTTACAGCGCATTTGGGCGAAGCGTGGACGGAAGGATGATATCGAATTGCTCTTGGATTTGTGTAAGAACATCGAGGGGCGAACCATTTGTGCGTTTGGAGAGGCGGAAGTGGCTCCGGTGGTGAGTACGGTACGCTATTGGCGGTATGAGTATGAGGAATTGATTCGTGAAGCGGAAACGCTTCATCCGGAGAAGCGTGAACTTCCGGTGTTTTCGCGCTGAGTCTACGTATGAGTGAAGCAGAAAACCAAAATCTCGTCACTGTGTCGATTGATGGGCAGTCCACGAAGGTGCCGCAAGGTACATTGGTGATCGAAGCTGCACGGCAAGTTGGTGTGATGATTCCGCATTTCTGTTATCACCCCAAGCTGACTCCGGATGCCAATTGTCGGATGTGCCTGGTGGAAATCGAAAAGATTCCCCGCTTACAGACCTCCTGCAGCACCAGAGTAACCGAGGGAATGGTGGTGCGCTCGTCTGTGCCTACCGTGGCTACAGCCAGGAAATCGGTATTGGAATTTATCCTTGCCAATCACCCGTTGGATTGTCCTGTCTGCGATCAGGGAGGTCGATGCGACCTTCAAGACTTTTCTCACGAGTACACTCCCACCACCAGTCGGTTTCAAGAACTCAAACGGGTGTTCCCAAAAGAGTATTTCAGTCCGTTGATTGAAACACAGATGAATCGGTGTGTGCAGTGCTTGCGTTGTGTCCGGTATTGCGACCAGGTAATGGACGTTAAAGCCTTAGCGCCGGCAGGCCGGGGCACGATGACCGAAATCAAGCACTTCGGCCATCATGAATTGGATTGCGAGTTTTGTGGCGGCTGCATACAGATTTGTCCCGTCGGGGCCATTACGAGTCGATTATCCCTGTACGATTTTCGTCCATGGATGTTGAAGAGGACGGAAACGATTTGCGGATATTGCGGTGATGGATGTCAGATCACGGTCCAAACCAAAAATGATCAACCGATTGAAGTCAACTCAACACATGGTGCAGGGCGGAATAACGGGGATTTGTGCGCCCGGGGCTATTTTGGCTATCACGCTAGTGTGCATGAGGATCGCTTGCAGCATCCGATGATTCGTCAGGCCGACGGGACATTTGCGGAAGTCACCTGGGAAGAGGCTCTGGAGTTTGTGGCAAATGGGCTGCAGCAGACCAAATCTCAACATGGACCGGATGCGATTGGTGGGCTTATTACGGCGCGCTGTACCAATGAAGAATTGTACCTGTTCCAACGATTCATGCGTGGGGTGATCGGAACCAATAATATCGATAGCAGCGCACGGTATGGGTATATGAACGGGTTCCGGGCGATGCAGCGCGTGCAAGGCACGCTCCGCTGGACAATCACGTATGAAGATATTGTGGCAGCCGATACCATACTGCTGGTAGGCACGAACATCACGGAAACGAATCCTATTACCGGTCTGAAGGTAAAGGAAGCCGTGAAGCAGCACGAGGCTCGGTTAATCACATTAGAAACATTGCTGCCGGTTCGAGGAACCATCAGCAATATTACGACGTTGGCCACCCATCATATTACAGTGCATCCGAATCAATATGATTGGGCCATTCAGGGGCTTATTAAATCGGTTGTGGAACAAAATTTTCTTGCGACCGGGTTGGTCTCCAAGGCATCAGGCTTTGTGGAAGCCATTCGAAAAGCCGTGAGCGCGTTGCCATGGTCTAAACTCGAAGAGTGCTGCGGGTGGGATCAATCTGTCTTTGACGACGCTGCGCGAACCTTGCACGCCGCCAATCGTTGTGTGGCGTTGGTGGGACCTGGGGTCCTGCGGGCGCGGTCGGGTGAACAGATGGTCACCAATGTTTTGGATCTACTCATCTTGTTGGGGCATCATGGGCAATCGGGCAGTGGTCTCGGGTTATTGGCGGAAGAAAACAATGAGCAAGGTGCGGTGGAGATGGGCGTGGTGACCGAGTATCTACCTGGCCCATCAAATCTGGATGATTCGACCGTTCGAAAAAACTTAGCGACCATCTGGGGTCAGGAGCTTCCTTCTGGATCCGGATCTACCATGGTAGAGATGTTGGATCAGGCGCGAGCTGGGCAAATCAAGGCCATGTTTGTGGTTGGGGAAAACCCAATGGCTTCTTTGCCACGGACCGCTCAAGTCGGGAATGCATTGGACACCTTGGATCTACTTATTTGTCAAGAGTTATTTCTCACCGAGACGGCGAAGCGTGCACATGTCGTGCTGCCCGCCTGTTCGTCTTTTGAGAAAGATGGCACGTTCACGAATACCGAAGGTCATGTGCAATCAGTGCGAAAAGTCCATGAGCCGGTTGGTGACAGTCAGCCTGATTGGGAAATCTTTTCAACGATCGCCCTGCTTATGAATCATCCGATTGAATATGACCAGGCGAAGGACATTTTCAAAGAAATCCGCAGTGTGATTCCTGGATACGGTCTCTTGGGACCCACGTCAAGTCCTCCGGCGGTCAAGTCGTCTGTGGTGGACCAGTATGTACAACAAGGGTTTCAAGATGATCTTGCCCAACGCTATGCCCCTGGGGCGGTGACCCCGGAGGCCGAGGGTGTGATGACGTTGATGTTGGGGCAATCGTTGTTTCACTCTGGCAAGTTTTCAACTCGGGCCAAGGGGTTGATTCAGATACAATCCAAGGGCCTGCTGCATCTCAATGCGGAAGACGCAGAGCGCCTCAGCGTGAAGGACGGCGACTCCGTTCTAATGTCCAATGAGCAAGGAAGCGCCACGACGCAGGTGAAACTCGTTGATCGGGTACCCTTGGGAGTGGCATGGTTCCCGGAGCATTTCGATCAAGATATTCTTCATCTCTTTACGCACGAAGTCGAGGCAGCCTCACACGTGCCCACGTGGAAGTTGACACAGGTCAAGATTCTACCGGAAGCGAAGGCGTAACTCGAAGTGACATAGGTGAGAATGTGGTTAAGGATTCTTTGCGGATATACATGGTGAATGTTGAAGGAGAGAGACCGTGGCTGAAACTGGAATGAGATTGGCCATTACCCTCACCCAAATAAGCGTAGTGATGGGAATAGTGTTATTGACTGTGGCGATTCTGACCTTGTTGGAACGTAAGGTTCTGAGTTGGATGCAGGATCGGATGGGACCGATGGAAGTCGGACCATACGGCATCTTACAGCCGGTCGCGGATGGGCTGAAGTTGTTCTTTAAGGAAGATATCATTCCAGCCGGGGCCAACAAGATCATGTTCAGTATGGCGCCTATACTGGCCCTTGTCCCGGCGCTGATCGGCTTTGCGGTTATTCCGTATGGACCGGACTGGACGGTGGAAATCGGTGGCATTCAGGTCAAACCTTTCGTGATTAGCGATATCAACATCGGCGTGCTCTACATTCTGGCGTTTGCTTCAATCGGAGCCTACGGGATTATTTTGGGTGGGTGGTCTTCAAACAGTAAATATTCGCTCTTGGGAGGCTTACGGTCTGCGGCACAGTTGATCAGTTATGAACTCAATGTCGGTTTATCGATTGTCGGTGTTCTGCTGTTGGCCGGCAGTCTGAGCCTCGTCCAAATTACTGAAGCTCAAGGTGGTGGGTTCTGGAATTGGTATGCGTTTAGGCCATTGCCCTTCCCGCAGTTTGTGGCGTTCGTGATCTTCCTCATTTCCTCAGTCGCGGAAACCAACCGCGTGCCATTCGACTTGCCGGAAGCGGAAAGTGAACTGGTCGCCGGATTTTTTACCGAATACAGCGGGATGCGGTTTGCCTTTTTCTTCCTGGCGGAATACGCCAACATGATACTCGTGTCTTGCATGGCGACCGTGCTGTTTTTGGGCGGTTGGCATGCACCTCTTGAAATTTTACAAGGTCCTGAAAATTGGATTTGGGTGACGGGAATATTCTGGTTTTCTGCGAAAGTGTATTCCTTCTTGTTCCTGTTCTTCTGGGTGCGAGCCACGTTGCCACGGTTACGCTATGACCAATTGATGCGATTTGGGTGGAAGGTGCTATTGCCTATCGCGCTGGGCAATATCGTGATTACCTCCATCATGGCATATATCTTCCCGAATTCATAAGCGCGGGCAGGTGAGGGTTCTATGACAATGATTGAATGGGTTAAAACGCTGACATTTTACGAGATCCTCATGGGGATGAAAGAAACCATGAAGCACTTGCTCAAGTATCGACCCATTACCTTGCAGTATCCA
>JAYWMS010000205.1:0-3145 GCA_035873215.1 Nitrospirota bacterium
GTTCGCTTGTATCGTCAATTAAAGGACAACCTATTGCCTCATCCCACATTTCCTCGTCTTTCGGTTCCCCGACTGGGAAGAATGATTGTCTTTTCCAGACTCAGACTAATCGCAGGACTCATCCTACTCGTGACACACATCTGCGCATTCCATGCGTTGGCCTTTACTCCGCTCCCACTCTCTATGAGCTTAGAATCCAAGGATTATGAGCAACCGGAGCTTCTTGATGCCCGTGATATTCTCCCCCCGGATCTGTTAAGTAGCGACAACCATACAGTCCTTGATACCGTCACGCCGTTTCGTTTTACCTTTCACTTCGACATCACCTCACCACTTGGACAATTCGAGGCCTATGGCCTTGACCAATTACGAACGAGGGTCCAGGAGATTCACGCGCTGGCTGCCATCGAAGATGAGCTCCATCTTATCCTGTGCCTGTTCGAAGGTGCGAAGAATGTCATTCTCAGCCCTTTCAAATTCATGCTGGGATTAGTCACCGATCCCGCAGAAACAATGTTAGCCATTCCTAGAGGGCTCTGGCGAGTGGCCATTCGTTTACAAGAAATGGCTACCGGCACTCGCGGAGAATTAGAAGAAGGGTCCGGCAGGGAGTTGATGGGGTTTTCGACCGTGAAACGCCATATCGCGAAGGCTTATGGCGTGGATGTTTATTCATCCAATGACATTCTCCAGGACAAACTAAACACCCTGAGTTGGGCTGGCTACGTTGGAGATACGGGGCTTCGGCTTGCGACGATTCCTATTGCCGGTCCCGCTGGTGCGGTGATCTCCGGCACAACCTTGAGTACGACCATCAGCGATTTCGTCCAAGATTATGCCCCAGAGGATCTTCGACACATGAACCGCGGCACCTTGCATTCGATGGCTATCGACGATGGGCTGATTGAGGCCTTTCTCACTCATCCCTGGTATTCACCGCGACATGAAACGATTTTGGTCCACGCCCTGGCGGACATGGAAGGGGTGTTTCATCGTAGTCGTTTTCTGGAAGTTGCGATGACGGCGGAGTTTGAAGAAGAGGCCTTATTCTTTCAGCGCTTAGCGGAAATGTTGGCGGCGTATCATCGGCATGTCGCTCCCCTCACGGAGATCGTGGTGATTGATTCCCACTTGATTGTAGGATACACGAAGGAACGCCATCTTACGGCCATGTTGCCCATCGCCCATTTACCCTGGCGACAAGAGGTCGAGCAGGCCGCTGACGCTCTTTCCACTTGGGATTTACTCGGGCAGGATGTCGAACAAATTGAAGTATGGTTGACGGGTACAGCCACCCCGCGTGCCTTCATCCAACTATTGGCCAAAGGGTTTACTCTTCGCGAAGACGCTCAAGAACGACTTCAACTCACTCTACATCACCATGAGGACTTTGCCGCATTGGGTACTCGATCCCCTAACGATTGAACGGATGACCTTGGGTTTTAATCCCTAGTTGCCTATACGACGCCCGGGCAATACTCGCCGTTTATTCACAACCTCAGATAAATTCCCTTTCGCGATTAACAGGTGGGCGAGTGCGGCTTTGTCACGGGAAGCATACCACGAGCCGGCAAACTTCACTGCATTCTTGTCCTCTAAATCTTTTTCCAGCTGTAGAAAAAACTTGTCAGGATCAGGAGCCATCCCCTTCACAAATGCCATGGAGGTCTTTTCTTCAAAGCTAATGCGAAGAATCTGATCTTCCACTTTCACGGCAACACCGGGAGTACCTTTATTGACGATGATTTCTTCAACGAATTTCCCATGTTTCGTCACTAATTTCCCCCCCATGACTTCGGTCTCGCCTGATGAGAGGCTCTGATGCAGGTGGATGGGATCTGACACATAGAATTGCAGATTTCTTATTTCCATCGGAGTGAGATTATGTTCAAGACGCAACGATTGAGTAAACGGAATTTTGTCGTATGTGGGCACAGTTTCGGGACGGTTGCGACAACCGGGAAGCGCGGTCAGGCCCAAAAGAAAAACCACAATCAGACCGTGACACGCGTTACCCAAACATGGCTGCTTCAACATCTTCCGCCTCCTCAACAATAAATTATTTCACAAATCTGTCTTCCATAGCGGTCAGGAAGACATCCATTGTACCATTCATTCACTCACTATCACAGGCCTTACTAGGAGCCCTCGTTATGATACGTGGTCAGTTTTCTTGCAACAAACCGCATGAGAGGACAAGTCGGCATTTTTGATCTTTTTGAAGCATTGAACCTTATCCTTTGCCTTTGCCTCACTGGCGATCTGTGTTGGTACGCTGCTCAATCCCCGGTACACTCTCATCGGCACCTCTTGAATTTTCATTCTATGGGAATGTTGAAAAAATCCGCCAGCGGCGTTCTCCCCAGGTTGCCGGACCTTCGGGCTCACAGACTTGCCGCTCTTCGCGGCGTTCGCGCTCACGTACTGTGAGTACGCTCCGCGCGTCAAACTGGCTGCGGCCTTGCCCGTGGAAAAGGGCGTTTTGGCGCCCTTGGGATTGGGCGGGTGATATAACGGACTTTTTTGACCATTCCCCTCGGCTCCTGATATCAATTTTGTCTAGGGCCTGTATGAGCCATATAAGAGAGACATTCAACAGGCCCCCTATTATCGCTCAGGGCATTTCACTATCATGGAATTCAAGGCTCTAACTTGTTAGAGTCTTGCGGCAATGGAAATTACCAGCCCCTTCCTCACGCTTAAGGATAAAGGCCAATATTTGCCTAATGGATTTTTTTCACACCTTCAATAGACCTCCTATACGGAAAGGAGCGATACATGCCTGACAAGATTCACCAAACCGAAGATGAATGGAAACAACAACTCACCCCGGAGCAGTTTTATGTCACACGTCAGCAAGGCACGGAGCCTGCGTTTAGTGAGGCCTATGCCCATCACAAAACCCCTGGCCGCTACTTGTGTGTCTGTTGTGACCAGGAACTCTTTCAGTCTCAAGACAAATTTGACTCAGGAACAGGCTGGCCCAGCTTCACCCAACCTGTGAATCCTGAAACCGTGGAAAGTCTCAGCGATCACAGTCATGGCATGACCAGAGTGGAAGTACATTGCGCCCGGTGCGATGCGCACCTTGGGCATGTGTTTGACGATGGACCTCATCCGACAGGACAACGCTACTGTATCAACT